>DASZFK010000122.1:0-1604 GCA_035939855.1 Candidatus Angelobacter sp. | reverse complement strand
CCCGGTAGGAGTAGCCCACGACGAAAATGAGCAGGGTGAAAGCGGCCAGCTTGGGCATGAACTTCCACGAGAGTCTTCTGACCAAGTAGTGGCTCAGAATCAAACCGCACACTACCGGAAGGATGATGGCCATCTTCGTGCCGCCGGTAAGAAATTCGAACACCATCGTCGGCAGGGTTAAGAGCAAGGCGGCGAGATGCTTCTTTTTTCGTTCCCGAACGTAGCTGGCATAGAAGATTCCGAATGACCACAGGCTCGCCCACACCATCATGAAAGGCCAGAAAGCGCCGCGTGATTCGATGATGGCCAGCGGATTACCGATGACGTTTCCAAGCCCACCAAAAATCACGACCAGGATGACGCAGCCGACATACGAGCAGCCGAGCGACAGCCACGCCGCAATTCGGAGCTGACGGAATTGCAGCTCACCCTGAGATGCGCATTGCGCCCGGGACGGTACGGACGGAGGCGTCTGCCTCTGCACACCATGCCGGCGGAAAAGGAACCCTGCATAGATGGTCAGAAGAAAGCCGGACGCGTACAGGGTCGACCGATTCATAAGGTCATATACTGCGTCTGGCGCGGGCCCATAAACCGCCGTGAGGATATAAGAGGTCCCCAGCAAGATGATGATGCCGTCTGCAACGAACAAGAGAAAGAAGTTTGCAACGAACATGCTGAGCGAATGGAACCAATCGAACCACGATGCCCCAGACCGGATGATCCAGATGGCAAGCAGAGAAACGAGCGCAGCAACACAAAGGGCTGTCTCCGGGCTCAGCCTAGGAGCCAAATAGGGCGTCAGCATCATCAAGGTGACAGCCGCAAAGAGCAACCGGCAGGCGCGATTACGATCAGCCTTTGTAGGATTTCCACTCAAACCGTTCATCGCGTGTCTCCCGTGCCGGCTGGCTCGAGGACGATTTCACGCACGACTTTCGCAGGCACTCCGCTGGCGACTGAATTCGGCGGGATTACTCCCTGCACCAGCGAATTGGCCCCTACCCAGCTGTTCTCGCTGATCGTCGAACCAGGCAACACAACGGAGTTGAGTCCGACCGCGGCTCCACTCTTGATGACAACCGGAGAAACGATCAGGGCCTGGTCTTCCTCCTCTGCATAGGTTGAAAAGCGATAAAACCTTCTCTGTGGTTGATCCAAAGGGCGATAGTGATGGGACATCGAATAAATCCGCGAGCCCGACGCGATGGTCAGTTCATTCCCGATCCAGACGCCCCCGTGAGCCTGAATCAAGGAATGGGGTGCAACATGGCACCTTGAGCCGATGTGCAATGTCCCTTCTTTGGCGGGAAAGTCTTGATTCGGTTTGCGACAGAAGATGCGCTTACCTTCATAGGGCGGCCCGGCTATGAGGACTGCATATTTGTCAATCCAGGTTTTATCACCGATGAAGATGTAGCCAGGATTCACAAACTGTACGCCGACATCAATTTTTACGCGCTTGCCCACGCTTCCGAGAAAGAAACGCCACACGAGGTTGCGCATTCCATTCCCGATTGCTCCCGGGACGTACTGAATGGGAAACAAAACGACCCAGACAAGTTCGAATAAGAGGGCCTTCAAAAATCGCACGCCGGATCACC
>DASZFK010000121.1:0-16530 GCA_035939855.1 Candidatus Angelobacter sp. | reverse complement strand
GTTTTTCTGAAGGCTGGCCGATCACGCCCGTCCAAGTGATGTCGTAGTAGACGGCGTTAGGCGTATTTTTCTTGGCCCAGATGTCGAGTAACACGAAATCGCCTTGCTTGATGGCAGATGAACCCTGTGCGTGCGGCTCGTAATGAGGGTTACCGCTATTGGCATTCACGCCTACAATCGGCAGGTCTTCGGTGATGAGATCTTCCCGGCGAAATGCCTCGCCAATCCACTGCTGGATTTCGTATTCCGTGACGCCACCGTTCCTGGCCCGGCGGCCAATTTCCTGAAAAGCTGCCTGCGTAATTCTGTCCACCGCCTCGCCCGCAGCATAATGGCTTTTGATCTGATCGTCGTTCCAGACTGCTTCAAAGCGAGCTACCAAATCGCCGGAGCTGATAATGTTGTTGCCAAAGCTGCGCACCAGCTCAACCGTGCCTGCGTCGACCAATCCGATATAGGGAATCAGGTTGTTGGGAGAATATTGCATGGCCAAGGTTTTATAGGGCGCAAGCATGGCCTTCAGGTGTTCCCATTGCTCCTGCCAGGAGGAATATTCGCGCTTGGTGCCGGGCAGCGAATCCAGGTGCCCCGCTTCAATACGATGAACCAGCTTCATGGGGTCGCCGTTGCTTGGAACTACGTAAAACCAGCGGCGGGTCACCATGAGATGCTCAGGAAGACCCAGCACTTTGTAACTGATGGGATCACGATGGTGGTGATCGTAAAACAACCACGCATCAAAACTGCGCTCGCGCAAGGCCGATTGAATGGCTTTCAGGTCCATAGTGAATATTCTATTTAAACATATCAGCGGGAATCAGCGGCGAAAGACTTTCCTCGGTCCTCAAGAAATGGCGCCCACTGCTCTGGCCGGGGACGAGGCGTTACCAGGCTTACCAGCACCAAAGACAGCAAGGAAACCGCCAAAGCCGGAAAAATTGCATCGTGGGCCAGCCAGCCCTTAGGAATGAAAGTCGACCGATGCGCCTGCATGGCCAGCACCTGCAGGTTCCACACGATCGTGACCAGCGTTCCTGACGTGATGGAGACGACTGCCGCCGTTGCCGTAGCGCGTTTTGAGAAGAATGCCGCCATTACAGAAGGCGTAATTGCAGCCGAGTAAATTGTGTACGCATAGAGCGCCATCGCCAGAATTGATTCCCACAGCGTGCCTTGCAATAAAGCGAAGATTCCCAATGCAACGACTACGATGCGGGAGGTAAACAAGACCGCCTTGTCGGAAGCTTTTTTGTTAATGAAGCGGAGATAGATGTCGTTGACCAGGTTTGTGGCTGGAGAGAAAAGATAGTTGTTGGCGGTGGAGATCACCTTGGCAAACACGGCGCCCATCAACAACGCTCCCAACAACGACGGCAACCCATGACGGGCGGTGTAAGGAATGATTTCACGGGGAGCCACATCCGAATTCTTCCCGAACAGCGCTGAGCCATAGACGGCAATTGCGACGATCACGGTCTCCAGAATCACCGTACCCGCAATCCAGCCAAAGACCGCGACTTTGGCATCGCGCTCCGACCGGGCCGAGAAGAATTTCTGATACATGGCCTGGTTTCCAAGCATGAGCAGGAAGACCGGCAGGAAGTACTCCATGGCCTTGGAGAAAGTAAATGGCCCGAGTATCTGAAAATGGTTGGCTGGCAGGCTCTGGTGGAGTCCGCTCCATCCGCCAACGCGATGGGAGATGAAAAACAGCGCAACCAGGCACGTTCCGGTGGCGAGCAGCCCGATCACGACGTCCAGGTAGGCCACGGACGCCATCCCTGCCAGCGCGGTAAAAACAATCACGAACACGGCGACAATCACCATCCCCAAAGCGTGTTCATGCCCGGCCAGGTGGAACTGATTTCGTGCGATCTCATCCAGGCCGGGAAAGATAAGGTGGAGAATGTCACCACCGCCTTTAAACTGGTACGAAGTGATGGCGGTGAAAGCAAATAGAACCGCAATCGCGCCCAGAATGCGCGCCGTGGTGTTGTAACGAACCTCGAGCAGGTCGGGAATTGTGAATTGAGCGAATTTGCGTGCCCGCGGCGCTACAACCAGGATCACGAGCAATCCGGCCCAGCCTCCCGCAGGCTGCCACAAGGCCGCGAAGCCATTGCGGAAGGCATTCTCAGCCCCGCCAAACAAGCTGCCGGAACCGATCCATGAGGAGAGCAGCGTGAAGACCAACACATACCACGGCAGAGAACGGCCAGCCACCATGTAATCTGCTTTGGTCTTCACCTTGCGAACCTGGCTCACGCTCAAGCCCAACAGTACGAGAACGATGATTGAAAGGATGACTGCGTAGAGATTCATGGAAATTTTTAAATTTTAAATTTAGAACTTCCCTGCTGTTTCCAAACACTGCTCGGCTTTGGCTTTATCCACGCCAGAAATGCGGATGAGCTTGACGCGGCTGGTTTCGCCGCTGGCAATGGTAATGGAAGAGCGCGGTATTTTGAAAATGCCGGCCAGGAAATCGATCACCGTTTGGTTGGCCTTGCCCTCAACCGGCGGGGCTGTTAAGGAGATCTTCAATGCATCGCCAACTGCGCCGGTGATTGCGTTCTTCTTGGCGCGTGGCTGGACCTTAATAGAGAAAGTGATGCAGCCGGAAGATTCCCGGATCGGGATCATATTTGAGGGTGCGGTCTTGCGCCAAATATGGCTGTCCCTACGCGCACGCAGGTGGAGCCTTCTTCGATGGCTATTTCAAAATCATGGGACATGCCCATCGAAAGCACATCCATGCCTATGCGCGGTAGATTTCGCGCAACGATCGTCTCCCGCAGGCTGCGCAATCGGCGGAAATATGGCCGAGCGCCTTCCGGGTCTTCAGTATATGGAGGGATCGTCATCAGCCCCCGAATTTGAAGATGCTCGAACTTTGGTGCTTCCCGGAGCAACTCTTCCAGCTCCGGCGAGTCGACGGCAATGCCGCTCTTGCTTTCTTCTGTACTGATCTTGATCTCAATCAACACGGCCAGCATTTTGCCTGCTTGCTCCGCAGCCTGGTTAAGTTTTTCCGCGAGCCGTAGCGAGTCCACGGAATCGATACCGTTAAAAAGTTCGACAGCTTTTTTAGCTTTGTTCGTCTGCAGGTGGCCAATCAGATGCCATTGCGCTCCAGCGAGGCCTGCCAAAGCCGGAGCCTTGCCCTCGAATTCTTGCACACGGTTTTCCCCGAAAACCCGGACGCCTGCCTCGTACGCCTCCCGAATCTTTTCCGCCGCCATAGTCTTGCTGACGGCCATGAGGGTGATGGAATCGGCGTAACGCCCTGAACGCACCGCAGCATTGCTGATTCGTTCCTGAATGCGGGCCAAGTTCTCGCTAATCGACATGGGCCAAATAGATCTGAAAATTACAAATATAAATTTTCAAATTTGAAATTTATTGTCCTGTTCCCCAGTTAAATGACAGCGCCGGGGCACACTTCGGATTTTTGGCGACGACACTGGTTGTGCCATTCTGTTTGCCTGCTACAAACGGCGTCAAGGGCGCCCAGAACTCGCCTTGTGGGTTGGTTTTGACGCTCACATCATGCACTTCATCATAGGATTGAGTGTGGAAAGCAACATTCTCATTAGCAGGGAAGCCTTTGGCCCGAACCAAAACCAGTTCATACCCAGGACTGAGCCGCACCAATTCAAGGCTGCATGATCCGTCTTTTTTTACGATTGGATCAGGAACGGTAGAAAAGAAAATCCGCGATCTTTGATCGGCTGAGATGAGCGCTCCGCGAAAAATTTCGCCTTTCACAGGCGCGAACTCCAGCTTGACTTCAGCGCCATCAAAATTCTTGGCGCAACTGTCCGTAGAATGGGCTGGACAGACGACCAACCCGCTCGGATTGATTACGAGCCCCTGCATGACCGCAACCGGGTCGGGAACGGTGATTGGCCACAGCGTCAGGGCATACCTCTGATTTTCAGGCGCGCCTGTGACTTTCAGCCGGTACGTCACCGCCAAATGGCCTTTCAGTTCAGCTTTTTTAACCAACAGCATCTCCGCTTTCATGCCGGGCGAAGTTACCTGTTCCCAATTGATGGTGGCCTGGGCGTTTTTGGCGGCCAAAGCTACAGGATCTTGCTGAGGAGAATTTTTTTGTAGTCCGGCGGATAAGCCTGATAAGACGGTTGCAATTGTGATCAGTTTCCACATACCAAAGGGAGCATAGCACACAAAAGAATTCGGCTCCTCCTGCATGTCCTCCCACATTTCATTTTGATGCAGCCAGATCGGGTCTGCATTCCGCCTTATAAATTCGTCGACCGAGATCCCGTCGATAGTTGGCTCGCGCCGGACTCGTTTCTGCTTGCCATTGATAAAAATAGTCATGAACTCGCGGTTACGTTTCTTTTTGGCCGCCCTCTCGCTCGCTGAAAGTTTGCTTTTTTCGTTTACCCATGGCCCGCTTCTCCTCACTTCCCCGAAACTACTGGCATCTCGACAAAACTGGCTTGGCCGGGCACATGATAGATTCGCTGCACTGCCTTGCGGTAGTTTTCCGGCTTGGCCCAGAAAATATTGGGCACGAAAGTCTGAGGATTGCGATCATAAAGCGGAAACCAACTCGATTGGATCTGCACCATCAGGCGATGACCCGGCAGGAAAACATGGTTTGCCGGTGGCAGAGCGAAGCGATAGAGCAGGGGCTTATCAGCCGCGATCGGTTTGGCGGTCTCCAGGCTTTCGCGATAGCGGCCACGGAAGATATCCGCCGACACCATCAACTGATAGCCACCCATTCCGGGCTGGCCAGCCACTTCATCAGGATAGACATCAATTACTTTGACCACCCAATCGGAATCGGTGCCGCTGGTGGAGGCCACGAGATTAGCTATTGGTTGTCCGCTGATCTTGAGCGGCTCGGTAAGGACCTCGGAGACGAACGACACGACATCTGTACGGCCTGACGCTTCCCTCTGGTCATCCACCAGCCACTGCGACCAAGTCAGGCCATTGCTGTAGCCAATCGGTTGAATCGGGCGCGCGCGAAAGGGCACAGGCTTGGCTGGATCCGAAATGTATTCGTCAAACGCAGCCTCGCCAGCTTTGGGAGCATTGAAACTCAGCTTGAAACCGGCATTGAGATAGAGCGGCGTAGAAGACTTGCACCCATGGTCGCAGCCGTCCGGCCAGGATTTAAGGTGTTGCCATCGGTTGGTCCCGGTTTCGAAGGCGTTCACGACCGTGACATCGGCTTTGACGATGTTTGCTCCGTCATCTTTTAGATATCGGTCCAGGAACGGACGCAATATCTCACGCCGGAAATAGAGTCCGGTGTCGCTGTTGAATTTCAGAGCGCCCAGCGTGCTGCCGTCGTCGATCTCTTGTCCGTGATGCCATGGGCCGAGCACGAGAAACACCTTGTCATTGTTTGTGTCTTTTGGCTTGATGGCCTTGTAGACAGCGATCGGTCCGTAGATGTCCTCCTGGTCCCAAAGACTGTGCACCAGCATCACCGGGATTTTCAAAGGCTGGTTGGCGAGAATCTTGTCTACGGCCTGATCACGCCAGAAAGCGTCATAGCTGGGATGATCTAGAATTTTCCGCCAGAAGCCTAGCTGCTCCATGCCGCGGCGACGCCCTAACTCGCCTGCCGAGCCGGCCTGCGCGAAGACGTCGTAATCATCGAAATGATCCGTCCACCATTTGGCCTCATTCTTTCGCGTAGCGGTCTGCTCATAGATGTAGGCCATATTCTGTTGGCGAAAAGCTCCGTTGTGGAACCAGTCATCGCCCATCCAGCCATCGACCATGGGATTCATCGGCACCGACACCTTGAGCGCCGGATGCGGATTCACCAACGCCATCAGAGGTAAAAAGCCGTCATAAGAGATGCCGAGAATGCCGACCTTGCCATTGCTTTCCGGAATGTTTTTCACCAGCCAGTCGATGGTGTCGTAAGTATCGGTCGAATGATCCACAGGAGTAGGGTTCTGCGGGCCATGCAGTGGACGATTCATCACATAGTCGCCCTCCGATCCATATTTTCCACGCACATCCTGAACAACCCGGATGTAACCGCCTTCCACGATCACCTCGGTAGCATTGTCGTAACCGGTAAGAATCGGCCCGAGATGAGCGCTCTCGGCGTGTCGGGTAAGCACGTCGGCACTGTAAGGAGTGCGCGTAAGCAGTATCGGCGCGCCCTTGGCTCCCTTGGGCACGAGGATCACGGTGTATAGCTTCACCCCATCGCGCATGGGAATCATCGCTTCACGCCGGATGTAATCGAAACTGTTGGTTACCGGCGCGAAGTTCGAGGGCGTTTCGCTAGGATAATTCGGATAAGTCTGCGCCACCGAGAAATCGGCAAACGACAGAACGGCAAACAGCACGGCGAGCGGAGCGAGAAAAAGGAAACGATTCTTGAGATTCATTTGAACGGTGATTATAACGTTAGCCGCGACTCGATGCGGGACGCTTCGGCTTCCATCTCTTGACAATTTTCCTTAAAATCGCAAAAGGAATTTGTCTCCAGCCTCCGTTTTAGTACGTGAAGAGTGCTGTGCGTTCACCGGGCCACTCAGGCTGGCTATCGCGGGCATGCAGCCAAATTCCGCCATCGTCTACTGCGGCCAATTCGTGCTCTCAAAAACGATTGGTTCAATTCAAGACACGGCAAAACGGAGGCATCATGCATACACGTCGCATCGCGTCCATCTCTGTTGTTGTTGCTGCATTCGTAGTTCTGGCCTCTATCACCGCTCACGCGTATCAACAACAAGTCCCTACCAAGCCCGATCAAACTGGCCCTGCACAAACTGAAGCTGGAAAATCTGAAGCTGGCAAGGGTGACTCTGGAAAACCTGAAGCTCCAGCCAATCCGGCGCAGGGCACATCCAAATGGCTTCTTCTTTTATACATCGGAGTCATCGTCCTGCTACCCGTGGTGTGCACGATCTACGACATGCGCAAGAGCTATCAGGAGCGAATGAAAGTTCTGGATAGCCTGGGACCCCACAGAACAGTCGAGGAGACCAAAGCCCTCCTTGCGGCCATGGATAAGGGACCGACTGGGTTCACTGGGCTCACGAGGGGCCTCGTTGCGGTAACTCTAATTCTCGTCGTAGGGATTGCGATTTTCCACCTTGTTGTTATCTCCCCAACAGGCAAGCTTCCCGATATTGCGGACAAACTTCTGATGCTGGTCGCCGGGACCTTGACATCCATTGTGGGCTTTTACTTCGGCTCCAAGGCAGTCGCCGACGCTACGCAGCAACCGAGTAGTGACCCTAAGACTGCAAACGCCGCCGTGCCGGCAATTTCGAAAGTCGATTGGGATCCGAGCACTAGGAAGCTTACGGTGACTGGAACGGGGTTTGGCGACCATCAAGGGAAAGGGACCGTAAAGACAAACAGCCAAGACACAGTAGTGTCGAACTGGAGCGACAAGCAAATCGAAGTCACAGTTGCGAATGGAATTCAGGGGAGCGTAAACATCGTCGTAACCAATGACAGCGGCAAGGCTTCTACGCCCTTTCCAAAAACGATCTGATCCTGGGAACCATTAGCTTTTGCCGACTCGCACACACTAAAAAGGGAATATTCCGTGAGCATGAATATTACTGGGTCACCCGCAGCATCACAACCCCATGACCGATCACTGCCGTGGAATATTTTGGTCCGTGAACGCTGACGTTGCTGTGCGTCCACAGATCACGAACATGCCGGGGCGTCTTTTTGAGACCAAGATCGCTCCAGGCTACGGTCATATTTGCGCTTTCGGTGGAGCGGTTAAACAGGGCAACGGCCAGCGCACGACCCGACAATTCGCGGACCCAGACTTCCTGATTGTCTGATTTTGAAAGGCGTTTGCCCTGTTTTCCTTCCTTGTCCTGGTCTACCGCGATTACCTCGCGGTTCATCAGAATTTCTTTGATCGCGGGAGACATGTTGCGCAGATCGTTTCCGGCGATGAGAGGAGCGGCGAGCATCGCCCAGAGACTTAGATGGACTTTGTATTCCGTATCGGTCATCGCTCCGTTACCGATTTCGAGCATGTCGGGATCGTTCCAGTGGCCTGGCCGGGCATAAGGCGCAAGCTCGTCCTGGCCGAATCCTATCCTCGACATTGACTCCCAGGCATCGCGAATGTCGCCGGTCGTGCGCCACAAATTGCCGCCTACATCGGGCCCCCATTTCCAAACATCGGATCGTCCGTATTGGCAGAGGCTGTAAACAATCGGACGTCCGCTGGCCTGTAACGCCTCTCCCATCGACTGGTAGACGGCCTGCATCTCTTCGTCGGTATAGAGATTTCGCGCGCCACACCAGTCATATTTCAGATAGTCGATGTCCCAGGCAGCGTAGGTGCGGGCGTCCTGCTGCTCGTGACCGTAGCTGCCTTCGTAACCGGCACAGGTGTTAGGACCAGGCGAGGAGTAAATACCGATTTTGAGTCCTTTGCTGTGCAGGTAGTCAGCCAGGGCCTTCATGTTGGGAAACTTGGAATTGCTCTGGATGTTTCCCTGGGCATCGCGGTCGCCTTCCCAGGTGTCGTCGATGTTGATGTAAATATAGCCTGCATCTTTCATGCCGCTGCTGACCATGGCATCGGCAATCTCGCGCACAGTGGCATCGTCCACGCGGCTGGCAAATTTGTTCCAACTGTTCCAGCCCATTGGTGGAGTCTTGGCCAGGCCGTTATCGCGCACTTTATGAAGCGGTGGAGGAGGAACACGCGCAGGATACGCACCCTCTCCTGCTGCGACCCGGTGGGCAACCAGCTCATTAAGCGGCCCGTCGATCCGGCGGCGAGTTCCGATGTGCAGTTCTTCACCAACGAGCTTGCCTTCATAGACGACGCGGCGCTGGCTCTTTCCGTCCTGCATCGTTCCGGTGACTTTGAACCCGTCGGCATTGCCGGTGCTCTCGGTGATGGCATAGTAAAACTGCGTCGTCCGGATCGTGCCGGTGATGCGGTCGCCCTCCTGCTTCAGATTGAAGTAGGTGCGCACCACTCCATCGGCGCCGGAAGCCGCCATCCAGTTTCCCGAGAGGTCGGCCCCGGCACAGAATCCGGTCAGCAGCACTGCGGGAAGAAGACCAAGCCATCTGCGTTTCATAGAAGCTCCATGCCAGATTTAGTTGACGCTTGCAGCGAGCCGACATCTTGTATTCCGAGACGCAAGCGATGCCGGCAGCAGTGCAGAATTTAATCCCCCTGCCCACATTCGTGCAACGGCAAGGAAACGAAATGCTCTAAATTATCTGTACTTATGGTTGCTCAAAAAGTTAGGGTCTTTGCTACCTGCGACATTGGCGATGCAGCTTTTCAACGGCTTCATGAGCTTGGATATGAGCTTGAGGTCTATCCTGGCCCGGAGGCCCCGCCTAAATCTCTGATTCTCGAAAAAGTTCGTTCGGGCATTGATGGACTTATTACCACTCTGCGCGATCCGATCGACGGCGAGGTATTCGAGGCGGGAAAAGACACGTTGAAAGTTGTGTCGCAGATCGCCGTGGGATTCGACAACATCAGCTTGGCAGCCGCGAATCGCCACAAGATACCAGTAACCAATACCGCCGAGGTGCTAACCGAAGCCACGGCTGAATTCGCCTTTTTCATGATGGGAGCAGTATCTCGCCGTCTATGGTCAAGTGAGAAGCTGGTGCGAGAGGGTCGCTGGGGTTCCTGGCATCCTTTCTTGCCCTTCTTGGGCGATGAGGTCACAGGCAAAACCGTCGCGGTCATCGGCACGGGACGAATTGGCCAGGCCATGATCAAAAAATGCACCGGCTTTGACATGAATATCGTGTGTTACGACCCGGCTTATCAAAACCAGGAATTCGCCGCCGCGATACAGCAGTTGATGGACTTGCGCCACCGCACCGGCCTGCAGAGCAAAGCGACCTGGATCAAGTATGTTGCTCTCGACGAGGCGCTGGGAGAGTCTGACTACGTCACGCTCCATGTACCGCTCGTCAGGCAAGGCGAGTCCGGGGAGCCAACCTATCACCTGATCAACGAGAACACCTTGCGACGGATGCGCAAAGACGCCTATCTGATCAACAGCTCTCGTGGGCCGGTAATCGATGAAGCCGCTCTATTCAAGGCGCTCAAGCAGAGATGGATCGCCGGCGCTGCGCTTGATGTGTTTGAGCAAGAGCCTTTGCCCGCTGGTTCTCCTTTGCTCGATCCGGAAATTGAAGACCGCTGCCGCCTTTTTCATCACTTTGCCAGTGGCGGCAAGATCACACGACTCTCGGCCGATCCATTAAAAGGCATGGCAGGCCGATGCGTGCAGGGCCTGATCGATGTTTTGGAAAAAAACTACGGAGGTGACGTTACAAAGATTCCTTACGTGGTGAACAAGGACAGTTTTTAATTTCTATTTTTAATTTCTAATTTGTAATTTTGAAGAGTCGCAACAAGCCAACCACGGATTTGCGGAGATACACGCGGATTTCCAAACAAGCCCGCGTGAGCGGGATCTACTTCCTTTTCATTTGGTCAAACAAACTCTTAAATCCGGCCCATTTTGAAGCATGAAAAGGACGGCACCGCCGCCGTCCTTAACTGCATCGCTCAGGTAAGAATTACGGAACCGGGTTGCTGGCTGGGGCTGCGTTGCGAGCGCGCTTACCACCCTTCACATCCAGTTCATTTACTACTTGCTGCACGTCAGGGACGCTGGCTGCGAGCTTTTCTACATGCTCACGGGTACCGGGGCTATCTACGGTCCCCTTGATCGTCAACACACCGTTCTTGGCAGTGTAGTTAATGTGCTGGCTTTCCAGCCTGTTGGCGATCAATACGGCCTTGAAATCTTTCTCGATGGCGCCGTCGATATTGGAATCAATTTTGCGGGCTGTCCGCTCGTCGCCCGCAGGCCGGACGCCAATTTCGTTCGAAACCACAAACCCGTTTGCGGCTTCCTTGGCCAGTTTTTCGGCGCGGTCTTTGTCGTCCTGAGTCGACACATCGCCGCTCAAGGTCACGAGCTGTTTGTCCTTGTTTACGTCAACCTTTATATCTTTGTATCCGGCATTGTCCAGACTCTTGGAAACCATGTCCTTGACGTCTGGACTATTAGCCTTGTTCTCGGAGCAGCCGATGCTCAAGGCCAACAGCAGAGTAGCTACCATTGCCAAACTAATCTTGGTTCGCATTTCGAGGGTTCTCCTGTAGGGGATTCCAGGGGTATCTGAAAGTTAAGATGCTGCTCCCCTACACCGGGAGGGCTGCAAGCACACCTCAGTTCAGAAGCTCTGATTCCAGGGAGCAGAATTGCTCAAGCAGTTTGGAGTGAGGCTGCTGAGGTACATGCCAGGGCCATGGAACGGAAAATCTTTGCGCCATCGGCCGAGCCGAGCAGGCTCTCACTTGACCGGTCAGGATGGGGCATCATACCCAAAACATTGCGGCCTGGACTGCATATTCCGGCAATGCTGTCCAGCGATCCATTGGGATTGGCCTCGGTGGTAATACGGCCTTCGGGAGTGGAGTAGCGGAAGACGATCCGGTTCTGCTGCTGCAAAGCGTTGAGAGTTTGCGGATCGCAATAGTAGTTGCCCTCCATGTGGCCGACTGGAATCTGAAGGACCTCTCCCGGCTGGCAGGCACTGGTGAACGGGGTCTCTGCATTTTCGACGCGCAGCCAGACTTGCTTACAAACATATTTCAAACCGGCATTGCGCATCAGCGCTCCGGGAAGCAGGCCGGCCTCGCAAAGAATTTGGAAGCCGTTGCATATCCCAATCACCAGGCCATCGGCGGCCGCAAACTTCTCTACTTCACGCATGATAGGCGCAAACCGGGCAATCGCGCCGGTACGCAAATAATCGCCATACGCAAAGCCGCCAGGCACAACAATGGCATCGCAGTTTTCCAGGTCCTGCGATTCATGCCACAGCATAGCCGCTTGCTGTCCGGTGGCGGTGATCGCGGCATGATAACTGTCCTGATCGCAATTGGAGCCGGGAAAAATGATGATGCCGAATTTCATAGTTGCATTTTAGCACTGGAACGAAGCACTCAGCAGTTGGCACTCGGCATTCAGCCCGCTCGGCGTTTCGGGCTGAAGGGAAGCAGCATTGTGGGCATGGCTGCAGTCTCCATCCTTCGCAAAGAACGCGAAGGATGAGGCGCCCTGCATGTTCGATGGCCGAAACTGATTTTCTTAGATTTTCTTGCTTCGCGTTCTCAGCATTCAGTCCGCTTGCCTCTTGGGTTAATGTTGCTCGCGTTGTCAAAATTCGGCGGATAATGATTGATGACTGTTTCGGTCCCTTGAGCATCCAAATTTGTGAGTGTCTCCAGAGGCTAATCTCCGGTCTGAGAAATTACTCTGAGAATGTGTAGTTCAAGAGAGTACCTGACAGAAGAAAATCTGGGTGAGCGACTGCTTTTCTGATTCGCGCTGATTCGTGTGTATTCGTGGCTAAAAAGGGTTTTTAACACACTAACCATGCCGAAGATGTTGTTTCCCTTCAGCCCAAAAAGCCGAGCGGGCTGAATGCCGAGTGCTGAATGCTGAATGCTAAAGACTGGCGCAACCACGCACGCACCACGACTACAGCCCTGAAGAACTGGTTTGTAGCCCAGTGCTATGACTCGCTTTGCGTGGCGGCGATCTGGTTGATTGGATTATGGATCATCCGGGTGCCGTTTGCGCCTTTCTGGGCTGCCCTGGCCGGAATGCTGCAATTCATCCCTAATTTTGGGGCCATGATCTCAGTGATTGGCCCAGCGATCGCCGGGGCGTTGAGCAGCGATTCCATGCGCTTTTTCTACGTGCTCATGCTCTTTGCAGTGATCATGGTTGTAGATGGACTGTTTTTGCAACCCTACCTGATGCGACGCACTGCCAAGGTGCCGTTTTGGGCTTCATTGATAGTTCCGCTGGTGATGGGCATCATCATTCCGATCTGGGGCGTGGTACTGGCGCCCCCGTTATTGGCCGTGTTTTATGCGTTTAAAAGGCGAGAGTCGCCCGCTGCGATCAAAGAGAAATAAGTGGTTATCGTGTTATAATCTACTTTGTTTTCATACATTTCTTTCGTGTCTGCCGGCTCTGCGGTTGACAGACCTCGCAAGGCAAAATTCACAGGTAAGTTGAGGTAACCACCATGTCTGGCCATTCAAAATGGGCCACAATTAAGCACAAAAAGGGCGCGTTGGATGCGAAACGCGGCAAGATATTTACCCGTCTGATCAAGGAAATCACCATGGCCGCGAAAAGCGGTGGTGGTGATCCCGAGGGAAATCCTCGCCTGCGCACGGCAATTGCCGCTGCCAAGGCCGAGAACATGCCCCAGGACAACATCAAGCGCGCGGTCCAGCGCGGGACCGGCGAACTGCCCGGCGCCACTTATGAAGAAATCACATTTGAAGGCTATGGCCCAGGGGGCGTAGCGCTGATCGCGGAAGTTACGACTGACAATCGTAACCGTACCGTCAGCGAGATTCGCCACGCCTTCGGCAAAAATGGCGGAAACCTGGGTGAAGCCGGATCGGTCTCGTGGATGTTCAGCAAAAAAGGCCAGATTGTCGTTCCGAAAGCTGGCGCCAAAGAGGACGATCTCATGAACATCGTTCTTGAAAACGGTGGCGACGACCTCAATGATGACGGCGACAATTGGGAGATCATCACTTCACCGGCAGCTTTTGAGCCGGTACTCGAGGCCGTTAAGAAAGCCAATATCGAGGTTGTCCACTCAGCCATCGGAATGGTGCCGCAGAACTACATCAAGCTCGAAGGCGCATCGGCGAATCAGATGATCCGTCTCCTCGAAGCCTTGGAAGACCACGATGACGTGCAAAACGTCTATTCGAACTTCGATGTAGACCAGAAGCAGCTTGAAGAAGTCGCGGGATGAGAAGATTTTGGCAGTAACTTTATTCACTCGCTGATCGCAATTCGGTTGTCGCTTTCAAAAATCAACGACTGGCTTCGGAGGCGTCGCACTTGGAATCCTATGCCGGGGCGGAGACGGCTTTGAGTTTTTCCGGGGAAAGTGGCGAGTTGCGCGCGTTGTACTCCGGCGCAGGGGTTTTTGGTCTGGGGTGGCGAGGGAAGATTATCGTGACCGGCCAGGACAGGGGACGCTGGCTCAACGGCATGTTGACCAACAACCTCCGCGATCTGCCCCTGAATCACGGCAATTACAACTTTCTGCTCAATGCGCAGGGGCGCATCCTGGGAGACTTGTATGTTTACAACCGGGGAGAATACCTGCTTCTGGATACAGATCAATCCCAGTTAGCAGCAATCCTGAAAACCTTTGACCACTTCATCATTATGGATGATGTGGAGTTGTCCGACGCGACCGAAACTCTGACCGCAGTCGGCGTTTGCGGACCCACGGCTCCCGCGGTGCTGAGAGCAGCAGGTATCGAAGCCGGCGGGCTGCAATTTTTGCAAGGTCGTGACCAGACGGTGGGCAACATGGGCATCACGGTCGTTCGTGGTCCTGAGCAGAAGCCCAATTGGTACGAGATTTGGGTGAGCAACGCCAACGCTGCTGCGATATGGGAACTGCTGGTAAAGTCTGGCGGTGAGCCGGTGGGCGCGGGCACCTTGGAGGTTTGGCGCATCCTGCACGGCATTCCGCGCTATGGCCAGGACATTCGGGAGCGTGATTTGCCCCAGGAGACAGAGCAGAACCAGGCGCTGAACTTTACCAAGGGATGTTATGTCGGGCAGGAAATTGTGGAGCGCATACGATCACGGGGCCAGGTGCATCGAAAGTTTGCGGGCTTCGAATTTGAGAACGGCCTGCCAGGCCTCGGAAAAGTCGAAGAAGGCGGCCGCGTCGTAGCTGAGATTACCAGCGAGGCTCAAGTGACGCTCTCTGCGACAATAAAGAACATCGCTCTCGGCTACGTGCGGCGTGAAAACGGCCTGCCGGGAACGGCCATTCAGTTCAACGGAAAGAACGGCAGGATTACCAGCCTGCCATTTGAGATTGGGAGCTGATCGACCATGTCAGAAAAAAACAAAGAATTCGTTGTGCAGGATCGTCGCAGGTTTGCCATCGAAGGCGACGTGCTCCAGGACAAAGCGACCGAAACACGAGAGGAAGAAAAACCGATCTCGCCTGCGCAGACTGCTGTCCCAAAAACGGAACCGCCGGTCCCACAGGCCGCGGCGGATGAGGAAGAGCTTCCGCCTCCACCCACGGCTGCAGAGGAGCAGGAACAGCAAGAAGCGTATCGGGCATCGGGGAAACAGATCGACGACATGATCAACCAGGCTGGAAATCGGGAACATGTTCCGGCTGAGATGACGTTCGAGCGCCTGGTGGAATCTTTCTACATGACGGCCCTTATGCAACTCGGCGCCATCCGCCAGGAAAACGAACAACCTCGGGTGGATATTATCGGCGCCCGCCAGACCATAGACTCCCTCAATGTTTTGCAGGAAAAGACCAAGGGCAACCTGACCGAACGCGAACAAACTCTTTTGCAGAATGTCCTTTTCGAGTTGCGCATGGCGTGGATCGAGATCACGAATGCGATTGCCAAAGCGCCTCGGCCCGAATCCGGAATCGTCACTCCCGGCGGAAAGAGCAAATGAAGGCTGTCCTCACGGTGCTGGGCAGCGGCACATCCATGGGCGTTCCGACCATTGGCTGCCAGTGCCGCGTATGCACCTCAAACGATCCGCACGATCGCCGTACCAGGCCGTCGATCATGCTGGAGTATGCAGAGCGGTGCGTGATCATCGACACTACTCCGGACTTTCGCGAGCAGGCCATCCGTGAGCGAGTGCAGCGGCTCGACGCCATCCTTTACACCCATGCCCACGCCGACCACGTGCTGGGCCTCGATGATGTGCGCCCGTTGAGCTTCCGCCACACAGACAAAATACCTCTCTACGCCCACCCCGAGACCGCGGAAGCTCTGCAAAGCATGTTCCGGTATATCTTCGATCCCAACTACAAATACGGCAGCCTGGCGCGGGTGAAGATGAATCACATTAACGGCTCGCTTGAGCTTTTCGGAGCGCGCTTCGAGCCGATAAGAATTGTCCATGGCACGGCAGAGATTCACGGATTTCGTTTTGGCTCTGCCGCCTACCTGACCGATTTCAGCGAGATACCTGCTGAATCAATGGAGCGCCTGCGGGGGTTGGACGTTTTGTTTCTCGATGCGCTCCGGCATCGTCCGCATCCCACGCACTCCACGGTGGAGAACTCCGTGCGACTGGTGGAGGAGCTTAAACCCCGGCGGGCATTCTTCACCCATATCTCGCACGACTTGCCTCATCATGAGACCAACAGCGGCTTGCCGCAACACATCCGATTGGCGCACGATGGACTTAAGCTGGAGTTTGAAATCGCATGAGGATATTCCGCTCCCTGGAAGAGGTCCCTGAAGATTTCGGCCCCAGCATCGTCAGCGTCGGCAACTTCGATGGAGTCCACTGTGGCCATCAACTCGTGCTTAAGGAGATGGTCAAGCGTGCGCGGGCTACGGGCGCCAAGGCTATCGTAGTTACATTTGACCCGCATCCGGTAAGGATTCTCAGGCCGGACGTTGCGCCCAAACTGATTACACCGCAGCCG
>DASZFK010000120.1:0-2143 GCA_035939855.1 Candidatus Angelobacter sp. | reverse complement strand
GATGGCCGGCGATATCGGACGCATAGTGCGCCAGCGCGCCCAGTGCGAAGGCGTATTCATTCACATCCTGACTCTCGATCAGCAACTCGTGAACGAAGTCCCCGCTGCGAACGTAATGCACCAGGTTGCTGAATTCCTTGCTGCCAAACGGGTAGTACCCCAGATCCTGGATGACTGCGCCTCCATAGGCGTAGGCGTGTGCCTCTTTAATCTGGTCCTCCGACAATCCCGGATATCGCTTGAGCAGCAGCGGACGGATCTCATCGGTCCATAGCAGATCAACGATTTCCTCGTGGGTCAAAACGGAGTATGCGGACGAACCGCCGCTGCACATCAGCATGATGAGAACAGATGCCGCGACGCGTATAAAAAACTGGCGCCACCCTTTAGTAGTGGCGCCTGACGATATGGACGGCCGGCGCATGGCCTAAATGCGGCCAAGAACCAGCAGGATGACCACGATGAAAAGGACTAGTCCGACGCCGCCGGTCGGGGCATAACCCCACTCCCGGCTGTGCTGCCACCGCGGCAATGCACCAAAGAGCGCTAAAACCAAGATCACGATCAGTACAGTTCCAAGCATGTTTTGCTCCTTAATATTCAAGCTCAATATCTTCCCAAAAGCCGCGACGTCAGATCACGATAATGACGACGCGAATGCCGGGATGGAATGGGTTATACAAAAAGTACCCTCCGTCGATGTAGTCAACATAAACGTTGTCGGTGTAAAGCCAGCCCACTGGCCACGGCTGACTGAATCCGAACCAGTAGCCTCCGTACTGGAAGCGAGGTTGCCCCTCGATAATGACCGGGCGGTTGATCACGAACACGTGCTCGCGGCCGAAATTTGCCCGAAAACGGTCGTCAGGAATGCGGCCGTGGTTGCTATCGGCGCGCTGTGCCTGCTGTTCGTGTTGCACCGCAGGCTTCTCCTGCTGTGGTTTTTTCTCTTCCTGCTGAGCCTTTTTCTCTTCTTGCTGGGCAGGCTTTTCCTGCTGCGCCTTCTTCTCCTCTTGCTGCGCCTGCTTCTCCCCTTGGGCAGGCTTCTCCGGTTGCGCCTTTTTCTCTACCTGCTGGCCGTGTTCCTCTTGCTGAGGGTGTTCTTCCTGCGCGTAAACGGGAGCTGCGGCTCCCAGGGTCAACGACAGAACTGCGGTGCCGATAATTCCTGCTAGTTTCATAGATGTTGCCTCCATTTGCCGCTCATTGACTTTTCTGTTCGCGCCGGACAGATCACCTACCGAGCCGGCGCGGTTCTCGGAGACTTCCTAGTCGCTTCGCCTAGGTGGAATGATCTTTTCCATGAATTGCCCCTTTCGAGGCCACGAAACTAAGAGAAGAAGACTTCAGATGGCTGACTTAGCTCAGAGAACCTGAAAAGAGAGAAGCGATGCGTCTCTACCGTCATAATCGCTGAAGCCCAATAAAATAGCTGGTCCAAATTGCTCACTTTGATCTTTTCATTTACGCTCGCGAAATCCGGGAGCATGGGCCAAACCCACCCAATTCGGACAAAAACCGCTTTTGTCCCAAATCTTGTCAAGCCCCCTGAAGCACCCAATTCCCGCCAACCCGCTGATTCAGTGGCAGAAATAAATCTGAAAATTTGGCGGGTTTACCCCCTCGAATCTGCTAGTCTAAAAGTAGAGATCAAGTTTGGCGCAAGCTTCCCAGCTTGCGCCTTTTCTTTTGCAACGACTCTGATTCCAGCACTAACCACCAATGCGCAAAGCCAAGGCCGCTTCACCCCGACGCACTCGAGCGTCGCGGGAGAACTCTGCCCGCAAGGCGGCCCAGGCACGCGGCCTCGGCATCACTCGCCGAGGCGATCTTGGCGAAGTGGCCTTCGTCCACAAAGCCATGAGCCTCGGCTACGTGGTCGCCAAGCCCTACGGACAAATGCATCGCTACGACTTCATGGTCGAAGGCGGCAACAAGCTCTGGCGCGTGCAGGTAAAAACCAGCACCTGCATGCGGACGGCCGCTATCAGCTCTGCGTCCAGCGCATCACCCACCGCCGCACCGTCGCCTACAAGAAATCCGAACTAGATTTCGTGGTGGCCTACCTGATGCCCGTAAAAACCTGGTACATCCTGCCAATAAGCGTGGTCGCGGGACGCAGAAGCTTTCTCCTCGCTCCCCC
>DASZFK010000119.1:0-7041 GCA_035939855.1 Candidatus Angelobacter sp. | reverse complement strand
CTCAAGACACCTTCCCAGGCAATATGACTGCCGTTCTTTCTTGTCAGTTTCCTGCGGTGTTACAGGAAGCACATCATCGGATGGCAGAGGTTCCGATCTAGGCTTCCTCGCGTTCTCCTTCCATACTTTAGAAGCCACACTATAGAAGAGGGCTTCCGGCTTGGGATACTCCTGGTCGGCATCGATGATCTTGACCACCCGGTCCCGAGCCTCACCAGCCAATTCCTCCGAGTCATGGCACCCTTTTCGAACAAAATATCTACACATCTTTCGCATGATCTCACCATAGATCTTGCACGCCTGCTCGCGATCCGGAGAAAGCCAGCGAAGAAACTTCTCGAATGGCTCATGGTTTGGCTGTGAGTGCGCCGTTGTCACGGCGTTCACGATAAACCAAGCTATCCGCGAATTCAACCGGTTACTTCATTGATCCAATCACTTGTAGTCTCCTTGGAGCACAAAAGCTGCCCAGTAAAAAGGTTGAGACCATCGCTTTCCTTGTGACATTTCCAGTTGCGCGCCACGCAGCGCAGCACTCGGAATCTCGCCTTTTTTGATCCCTTCATAGAAACTTTTCATGAATGCCACAGCAGCGTCGTCATCCACTTTCCAAAGGCTGGCAAGAACACTGCGGCTGCCGGCGAAGAGAAAAGCGCGAGGCAAGCCGATCGTTCCCTCCGATTCCAGCTCCTTTCCCAGAGCGGAATCGCAGGCGCTGAGTACAACCAGGTCGGCGGAGAGTTGCAGCTTAGAAATGTCTCCCAAACTCAAGTGTCCATTTTGGCGCTGGCCTCTTTCATTTCTTAATGACAAAATCAGGCCAGACTTGTCAGGATGACGAGGATCCACAAATCCATGGGTGGCAAAGTGGATGATCCGGTAGGGTGCTAGCGCTCCCTGCAGAATGGAGTCCCTGTTGGCGTCAAAGCCTGCCTGGACAACCGCGTCCGAATCTCCCAGTATTTGTCGTATGAGCCTGGCCTCGTCTCCTGATCCTTCAAGCCTGGTAACGTTTTGCAGTGCTCCTACATTCCGAGTCCTCATCTTTCTGGCAGCAGACTGCTGTTGTGATTTCTTCCTTCCGGAATAAGAGGTACGCAACAGCCTCGGGTCGCTCCCATCTACCACAGGATCGGCGACGATGACGGCAGTGCGAGTTGGCGCAGCCCTGTTCCTGGCTGTTCTCAAGGTCCCTAGTACGGAAGCTGAAGGCAGAACAACCACCTCGTGATCACGAATCAAGGGCGTACTCTTCGTAACTGCCCCCGAAATCTGGAGTGCGGAAAACGGGACGGCTTGAAGAAACCCATCGGGAACGATCAACAGCCGTTTGACGCGAGTCAAATCCACCGGAGTCAGCAGTGTGTGTAACAACTGTCGTGCTACCTTCGGATATTCCAGGTCTGCTTTCCGTACTCTTTCCTTGTTCTCCTGCAGGCTTTCGCCCGGAAGAGGTTCACGGGCGGTCAGCGTGTCGTGAAAGCGGCGAACCAACTTCTCTATCTTGTCCGCGGGCAGCAATTCATGGGCACTAATATGTTTTGCATCAACAATCCATAAATAGCTCTTTTCGTCCCCTAGCAGATATTCGAGCAACGTATCGTCGCTACCAAGTTCTGCTTGAATCTGCTTCAACGATAGAACTGCAGACGCGGGAAGTTCATCTTTTCCCTCGGCAACCTGGGTCTCAGTTGAACCTCCGGTAGCCAGTTGTCTTTGCAATAACTCATCGCAGGGAGAGTCTTCCTTGGAGGCATTCAGCAAGTCCAGCAGAGTACGCACTTTGCTCTTTTCCGAGGCTTCAAAGCCGGACTCCGCAAAGCTTCCATTGGGCGACTGGCGCCCGAGCGACATTAATATCTGGATGTAAAGCGCATAATATTTATGAACGGAGCTGAAATAAGTCGCGCGCGAATCAAAATCTGCAATTTTCAACCTCTGGGGCTCGATGATTTTGATTGTCTTTTCAATGGCTGTAAGGGCATCCTGAAGGCGATGAAGCCGCCGGTCAATATTGGCTATTTCGTAATATATTTTGGCGACGTCCTCTACCCGTCCAGCATTGGCTTTCACGGCGCGAGCGCTTTCCAGTAACTCGAGCGCTTGGGAATGCTCGCTTTGCCGCTCATGAAACATCGCGAGATGGACCAGAATGCTGCCTATGCCATTGTCGTTTTTCGTAGACCTGTAAATGTCAAGCGACTGTTCATACAGCTTTTTGGCCTCAGTATAGTGATGTTCCGATTCATTAACGCCTGCCATGTCCGCCAGGGCGGAAGCTTCCTGCACGCTACTCCCGGTCTGCCGCGCGATATTTAACTTTTCCCTGTAAAGCCGCAGCAATTGCTGGTATTGCCGCATAGCGCCCAGGTTCTTCCCAAGTCCCGTGATAGATTCAACAGCCCCGAGTTGGTCATGAACGCGGTCAAAAACTGCTTTGGCGCGTGTGTAATTCTCCAGAGATGCCTCGACATTGCCGGTTTCCCAGTTGGCCAAACCGATGAGATTCAGAGTAATGGCTTCATTGTCCCTATCTCCAACACGCTGAAACATCGGCAAAGACGACTTGTAATTGCATTTGGCCGTCTCAAATTCGTCGGTCGCAGCAGCAAATAGTCCAAGCACACTCCGCGCTTCGGCAATTCCGTGCAAATCCCTATCCGTCGACGATAGCTGCAAGGCCTTTCCGGCAAACTGTAGGGATTCAAGCCTCTGATCCCAAAAATGAGCGTAGGCCAGCATCAGCAGCGCATGAGCTTGGGATCGGGTATCGTTGGCTTTGCCAAAAAGCTCTTGTGCTTGGCTGAAAAATTTTGCGCTTTCCGGAGCATCGTTTGAATTCCACAAGGCTTCTCCACGAGCCTGCAGTCCTTCAGCTTGGAATTTTGGGTCCCGGAGAGAATTACACTGCCCGAGCGCTTGTTTGGAATAGACATCCGCCTGAGACTTTTGTCCTCTGGTTGCATATATGCGGGCCGCATGGCTCAAAACCAGGCAGGCCAACTCCTGGCTTTTGCTATTGAGCCTTTGCGCCTCGCGATAGGAACTTAGGGCCTTTTCATACTTGCTCAGCGTGAAATAAATGTCGCCAACTTGTAGCGTTGCGTCGGCAGCCCTGCTATTAAGGCGTGCCGCTCGAAAGAGCTTTGCACTCTTCTGGAATGACGCAATCGCTCTATTCAGGTCCTTTTCAGTTTGATTGTGGCGCAGGGAGTCCGCTTCCCTCTCGACTGCTTCAGCTTGCCGTTGAAGTAAATCTCCGGCGTCATGCTTCTGCCTCGCCGCGTAGCTACCCACGGCCAGAGGGTGCGCGGGATACGCATCCGATGAGCCCATCAGCACAGAAGAGACGCCGAGGATTCCAGCCAGCCAAAACAACCGAGCCATTATCTGTTCTCCCTTCACCTGGTGGCGACACCATTCGGCGGAGCTGGTTTCTGCGGGCCGCCAGTTCCAGCTTGTACATCAGCAGAGCCAGTATCTTCAGAGGTTCCGCCTGCTTCAAGCTCTCGACAACGGGAAAGCAGATTCAGAGCACACTGTTGCGCTGAATACTGCCAATTGAGAGCTTCTGACGGGTCTCTGTTCTCGTCTTTCATCCTCATCTCCACATCCTCGACCAGCCAACGAGACCAGTGTTGGCGGATGAACTCATACCACTGCGTTTGCCTCGAAAGTTGCAGGCCGGCATAATACCGCTCCGTTTCTTCAATTCTTTGCCTGCGCATCTTACTCAGAAGATCGAGTCCGCCCTTGCTTAAGAGATCAAGTCCACCCTTGCTCAGAAGATCGAGGCCGCCTTTGCTTAAGAGATCGAGGCCACCCTTGCTTAGAAACTCGTCGGTCTCGCTCAAAAAACCAAGCCCGCCTCTAGTTCGACTGGTTCCCGCTCCTGAGTCGCGCGGTTCTACGCCACCCCCGCTGGTGAACGCCATCCCACCTCGGGTTACAGGTCCAGTACCGCTCCATCCTTGGGCATCCTGTCCATAGTTGATCCCGCCCCCCTTGTCGCCCCTTGTTACTATCTCATTCACGAGACTCTTGGTTGGTAAGTTCAGGTAGGGGAAATAGATGGAGATACCGTGGCACTTTTTGCCTTTCGATGCTTCGTTTGCAATCACAAAAGCATTGTCATCGCGGAGATCAATGGCATCGCGCATTTTATCGCAGGCCGACATGAGCTTTTGATCCTTGATGTTTTTCGAAAACAGCGCACCACTCAATTGTTCGCAAAAGTCGTACAAGTCAACGTAAAGGCCGGCTACAAACTGCCTGGAATTAGCGCGAGCATCGATGATCGCCCGGCGTTTTTCCCTGTCATCACTAGCCTCCTGAAACGCCTCAACAAGTTGGCCCAAGAGTCCGGTCATGGTACCAATGTTTTTCAACGACAGACTTGATAGCGTGATGCTCGCGGTCTGTGTTGCCTGGGTATCTGTGTAGTCCTTGTAAGCCTCAATGTACCGGCGAGGAAGATCACGGCATGCTGCTGCAATTCCGTTCTGGTCATTGGCTTGGCTGAAAGTAAAGAGTTTGTCGTAGGGGAAGCTGAAGTCCGGGACATCTTCCTGCGAAGCCACCAGGAATTCCGCATGATCTTGGAGTTCGCAGGCCACTTCCATCATGCTCATATTGCATGCATCGATTGCCACAATTTCAAACTTGCGACCGATTTCCTTCAGCTTTGTAGAATCTAGGGCCGTTCTAATGTCCACAGGTGTGAGAAACCGTTTGGGTCTATTGCCGCTCGGGGGAACGGGATAGTCATTCGCCAGCAGTTCTGGCCCATGACCCCACAGGACGAGGCAATAGTGGTTCGCCTGATATCGCTGGTATGCCCAGTTAATAAACTCTATTAAGCGCGCAGGGTTCGCCACGTCGGTACTAGAATCAATTTCACCAGCCTTATTGTCTTGAATGGGCTTGCGTTTGTCCTCAACTCCCTGAAAGACCAGCCTGAGAATGTCTTCTTTTCCATTGGCGTCGAATTGGGCTGCTACAACGATGTTGGGGTTCTCACTCGCCAGCCGTCTCAGTTGTTGCAAAGACCCCACCGCAAAGTCCGACAACACATCGTCGGCGGCGATATATGCCATAATTGTCCAATTGGCTTTTGCGTTGTTTTGTTGATCAACCATAATGTCCTTCATCTCCTGACTATGTCGGATTTATGGGGCCCATTTTGCCGCTGCGAATACACTTGGCAGTCGGCTTACTTCAGTTAACCGTGGGGTTTCTTGCAAATTCCCCAACACGTAGTGACATTTTTAGGGAAAGCGTTTCAAATTTTAGAAAAAATATTCCTTGTATCGGTTTGACTACCCTTTTGAGAAACTTACATAGTTTCTTTAAGGTCCAAGTACCCCAGATTTTGATGATCTTGAAGTTTTACCGCAAAGACGCTAAGAGAGCAAAGGAAATCAATCCAAGATCAGACTTCACCGCAGATTGTGCAGATTCGACTGGCCCACGGCTCGGGCCCGCGCTTGGGTTCGCGGGTAAATATGTCGGCGTTGAAGCTTTAAGAATTTGGGCAATCTTGGGAAACTCTCTGGGTTCCAGAAGCCTGCAAAATCAACAGGTTTTTGCTAGGAGCTAGCGGCTAAGAGCTAAAAGCTGAAATCATGGCAATCTCTCTCGCCTCAACCTGCTGTTCTTAATCCCAAAACTGAAGTAAATCACGAAGCCGATCACCAGCCAGATCAGCAGGCGCAGCCAGGTTCCACCCGGCAGCGTGCGCATGAGATACAGGCAGATCACAATTCCCAGAATAGGAACAACCGGCATCAAGGGCGTCTTGAATGGGCGAGGCAACTCGGGTTTGCGCACCCGTAGGATCCAAACCCCTGCGCATACGATCACGAAGGCCAGCAAGGTTCCAATGGAGGTAAGCTGGAACAGTAGACTGAGGGGCAGAAAGCCGGCAAATAGCGCCACGCAGAATCCCACCAGGATGGAGGAAATCCAGGGTGTACGAAAACGAGGATGGATTTTTCCAGCCCACGCCGGCAGCAGGCCATCATGCGACATAGAATAAAAGATTCGCGACTGGGCCATGAGCATCACCAGCATGGTCGTCGTGAGCCCGGCGAAAGTTCCCAACATAACCAAAACGCTGCCCCACCGGGTACCGGTGGCCTGGATTCCTAAAGCCACAGGGGCAGGAGTATTCAGCAGAGGATATTTCACCACCCCGGTTAGCAACCCGGCCACGCCTATATAGAGGAGAGTGCAAATGACCAGAGATCCAAGGATTCCGATGGGCATGTCGCGCTGGGGATTCTTGGCTTCCTGGGCTGCCGTGGAGACGGCATCAAAGCCAATGTAAGCGAAGAAGATGATGCCCGCCCCACGCGCAACTCCGGACCATCCGAATTTGCCATAGACGCCCTGATTCGGCGGAAGGAAGGGATGCCAATTGGCAGAAGCCACATCCGGGTGGCGAAAAAGGAACGCCGCTGCCACTCCAATGAAGGTCAATACAGTGCCCACCTTGACCAGAACCATAAAAGAGTTGAAATTAGCCGATTCACGCACGCCTAGCACCAGAATGGCCGTAATGGTGGCGATCACCAGATAGGCCGGCAGGTCCAGTATTCCTCTAGTTTGAGGAAGCGAAGCAGGATCGATCCCCGCCTCCGCCAGTTTCGGACCAACCAAGGTAAGCGGACTCCAGCAATTCTGAAAATATACAAAGACGGTCCCGGGCGATCCGAGGATTTGAGGGGGAAGATGGATCCCGAAACTTTCAAGCAGTGCAACCAGGTTCCCGCTCCAGCCTACGGCGACGCTGGCCGCCCCGACTGCATATTCCATGATTAAATCCCAACCGATGATCCAGGCAAACAACTCGCCCAGCGTCGCATATCCGTAGGTGTAGGCCGATCCGGCCACCGGGATCATCGAGGCAAACTGGGCATAGCAAAGACCTGCAAATACGCAGCCTGCGCCTGCAAGCACGTACGAGAGAATGACCGCCGGGCCTGCAAACTGTGCGGCCGCATTGCCGGTCAGGACAAAAATGCCTGCGCCGATGACCGC
>DASZFK010000118.1:0-20368 GCA_035939855.1 Candidatus Angelobacter sp. | reverse complement strand
TGTTGGTGGCCTGGGCCTGGGCGAAGCTGGGCTGTTGCAAGGCGCCCGCTACGCAGGTGAGGGCGTCAGGACGTCCGGCGATGGTGAATAGATCTTCGACACCGCCGTTGGGGTCGTTCGGGTTGGGATTACCGTTGGCGTCAAAGAAGAACGGGAAGCGGGCTTCGCGGACCGGACCGTTAGCCAAGACAAATGATGGTGTGGTGTTGGTATTGTTGCACGCGACGGCGCCGTGCGTGCAATCCCCAACCACGGTGCTCTGTGGGTTTGGCCCAACAAATGGAAAGTCGGTAGTGCTCGGGCTGCCTCCGCCGACCGCCGGCTGCGAATGGCATATCACGCAGGAGCGTTCGTTGAAGCGCGGTCCAAGACCATTATCCGTGCCGCCTTGCACTACTTCCACGGCTTTGAAGTTCTCCAACGAGCGCTTGAAGAATTCAGCGCCGCCGGGAGTCTGGTTTTCGTTTACAAAGGAGGCCAGCGGTTGTCCAGCGTCGATGGTGCCTCCGCGCACTCCTGGGTCATGTACGCCAGCTTTGACAATCGGATCGTCACCTGGGCTTTGTTGGGCAAACGCCATGCCGGCAAACATGAGCGCTGCTACAGTAAGAACTGACGCGAGCATATTCTTCATTTAAGAAATCCCCTTTTTTTGTTGTTAAGTTGAAGGCGCCCTTCAACCTCACGGACAGGCTGGAGCACGCCCATTCTTGTTTCAGACTTACCCCCTTCTTCCCACTAGCGTAGAAACTGAGCTCAACTGCAAGCGCCGTCTAACTTTGGCTTAGGAGTTCAGCTTTCCAGGACGGGAACTTTATTAAAGAATCAGGAAAATGTGGATCAAAAAAACATATAGCTATTGCGAGAAAAGAGTATAGGTTCACACAGAAGAATATAGGTTGGGCTGAAAAAGAGGATAGGCCATAAAGCCTGGGCCTAAATAGGCTTTAAGCATTTCAACGAGTGATGGCATTTTAGAAATGGCTGGCTCGTAGAATGAATAAGGTATCTCTGTACCTCTAAACGGCTCTTATCGAAGGTTTATTCTGTTCCAGCGCGAACCTATCCATTTTTTAACTGAGCCCTATACGTTTTTGCCTATATGACTTCCTCCGTTCTTTACGCATTAATATAGAAGCCACATATTTATGGTTAGTGGTACAGGGAGTAGATACATGGAAAAAATAGTCGATGTTTTAGTGATCGGGGGCGGTCCGGGTGGTTCTACGGTGGCGGCGCTGCTTGCAAAAAAACGGGCTGAAGGTTTTCAAGAACCTGGTGTGCGTCAGCACAGCAGGTTCGTCGCGCGAAGCGCAGCGGAGATAGTTTTTGCAGGACTTGCAGCGTGTCGGCGGTAAGGGGTAAGACTCGCTGCTTGCGGCTGCATCATTATCCGGCAACAAGCACCTCCTCGCTCAGTGTCGCGGCGGTCGGCTTTACCTTGAACCAAATAGCATAAAGCGCAGGCAGAAAAACCAGCGTTAGAACCGTTCCTACGGTCGTGCCTCCAATGAGGGTGTATGCCAGAGAACCCCAGAAGATGGAGAACGTAAGGGGTACGAAAGCCAGTACAGCGGCCAGCGCGGTGAGAACGACGGGGCGTGACCTCTGAACGGTGGCCTCTACCACAGCATGGAATGTATCAAGGCCTTCGTCGTGGTTGACTTTGATCTGTCCGATCAAAATAAGGGTATTGCGCATGAGAATTCCCATGAGCGCAATTAAACCAAGGATGGCGCTGAAGCCGAAGGGCTGGTGGAAAATGATGAGTGCGGGAACCACTCCCGCTACACCCAGAGGAGCCGTCAGCATCGTCATCGCGAGCGCCGGGAGTGAACGTACCTGCAGCATGATGACCACGAGCATGCACACAATCATCATGGGGAAAACCTTACCCAAAGCATCGTTCGCCTTGGCTGATTCCTCGGCATTTGCGCCGATCTCGATTTTGTATCTATCGGGCAATTTATCGATGATGGGCTGAATCGCATTGGCGATCTCTGCAGTTACCTGAGGTGGTTGCAGAGCATCATCAAGTTCACTCTGGACAGTGATCGTCGGCACGCGGTCGCGCCGCTTGAGGATCGGATCTTCTTCCCGAATTTCAACCTTTCCAATCTGGCTGAGGGGGACGAGCCGTCCTTCGCTGCTGGTCAATGTCATGTTGAGCAGCTTGGTCGGATCCAGGCGATTGGAGCCCAATGTGCGCGCCACAACCTCCACGGTGCGAATATTTTCCCGGACCTGGGTCACCGGAATCCCCGTGAGCAGGAACTGGATCTGTTGACCTGCGTCGTTCGATGAGAGGCCAATCAGCCGGAGCCGGTCCTGGTCGAGGACAAAATGCATTGTGGGAGCACGTTCGCCCCAGTCTTCATTCGCCTGCCGCACATTGGGATTGGTCCGCATCTTCGCTAATACCTGGTCCGCGATGGCGTGTACTTTGGCTGGCTCAGGGCCGATAACACGGAAAGCAATCGGCCACGGCGAAGGAGGGCCAAAAACAAACCGGGTAACGCGGACACGCGCTTCCGGTGCGAGGCCTGCCGCAACCTGCTGACGAAGACGAAGAATAAGTTTCTCTCTTGCCTTCGCGTCCGGCGTTAGAACAACCATTTTGGCGAAGTTCGGGTCTGGCAGCTCGGGATTGTAGCCGATGAAGAAACGCGGCGCTCCAGCGCCTATATACGAGCTGACAATCTTTGACTCGGGTTGTGGCTTCAGCCAGTTCTCCAGCGTGATGACAGTGGCTTTGGTAGTTTCAATGCTGGAGCCTTGTGGCAGTGTCACTTCCACAAGGACTTCTGGCCTGTCAGAGGTGGGAAAGAACTGCTGCTTCACCAGGCCCATGCCCATCACTGCCGCGAAGAAGATCACAACTACGGCCCCGGCCACTAAAAATTTGTGCTCCACGGACCAGACAATGATCCGGCGCAGTCTTTGGTAATTGGGTGTTTCGTAGATCGCGGCGTAGCCGCCTTTTATGGGAGCAACATTGGGCAGAAGCTTTACCCCTAAATACGGCGTGAATGTAACGGCCACAACCCATGAGGTCAGCAGTGCAATACAAACTACCCAAAAGAGGTCCCGGCAATATTCGCCTGAGCTTGATTCCGCGAAACCGATTGGCCCCAGGCCGATGATGGTCACTAGCGTCCCGGCCAGCATGGGCGCGGCGGTATGACTCCACGCATAACTTGCCGCCCGGAGCCGGTCCCAGCCTTCCTCCATTTTGACCAGCATCGTTTCAATGGCGATGATGGCGTCATCGACCAGAAGGCCCAGAGAAAGAATGAGGGCGCCCAGCGTCATACGGTCAAGCGCTTTACCGCTGGCCAGCATAACTACAAGCGTAGTCGAGAGGGTAAGCGGTACTGCCGCCGCAACAACGATACCTACACGCCAGCCAAGACTGAGCAGGCCCACAATCATCACCACGAGAAGCGCGACGAAGAATTTAATCTGAAATTCATCGATTGCGTCTTTGATAATCGTCGACTGGTCCGTGACCTTGGCGAAGCTCATGCCAACGGGAAGAGTGGCTTGGAGCTTCCTCTGCTCCACTTGTAGAGATTTCCCCAAATCCAATCCGTTGAAACGCTCTTTCATGACCACGTCGAGCATCATCGCCGGCTGGCCATTGTGGCGGACCAAAAAAGCCGCCGGGTCTTCGTAGCCTCGTTCCACCTTCGCGATGTCAGAGAGTCTGAGTGTTCTGCCGCCCGAGGTAATAGGCGTGCTGCGAATCTTTTCGAGGTCGCCGAAAGCGCCATCCAGCCGAATGTAAACCTGCTGGTTTTGGGTATCGATGGAACCCGCGGGCGTCAGAGCATTTTGCCTGACAAGCGCCTCGAAGATGTCGTGTGGACTCACTCCAAGGGTCGCGATGCGCTCATAAGAAAACTCAACGAAGATCTTTTCCGGCTGCTCGCCAAGGATATTGACCTTCTTGACTCCGGGAACGTGCAGCATATCCTGACGCAGCGTTTCCGCCTCTCTGGTGAGCATACGAAGCGGGAGGCCAGGCGCTTCCAGGGAGTAAACGGCAAAGATGACGTCCGTATACTCGTCATTCACAACCGGCGGCAGGACTCCCTGCGGCAGTTTGGGAGTTTCATCAAATATTTTCTTGCGCCCCTGATAGAACTCTTCCTGAACTTCTCCCGGCGGGGTGTGGTCCTTGAGTGAGACCGTGAGGAAGGCAAGCCCCGGACGGGTGAATGTGTCTACGTGGTCGTAGTAAGTAAGCTCCTGCAGCCGCTTTTCCAGTGGCTCTGCCACCAGGTCCTGTATTTCCTGCGCGGTTGCGCCCGGCCATGCCGCTGCTACTGTAAATACTTTCACCGTGAAGACAGGCTCTTCGGCGCGGCCCAGCTTAAAGTAGGCAAATGCTCCGGCAAGGACCATGGCCAGAAGAAAGAAGAGAGTGACGGAGCGTTCTCGTACCGCGAGTGCCGAAAGATTGATACCTTGTTTGGCGTTCTTTTCTTTCTCAAAATCAGGTTCCTGCATCTCGAAATTACTCACCTGGTCGCCGCCTTCTCTTCGGCAACCCGGACGTGTTGTCCATCGCTGAGAAGATGGGCGCCCAGGGCCACGATTTCTTCTCCGGGTTTCACGCCATCCGCAATCACCGCATCTTCACTATCCAGGCGAAGCACCTTGACGAGACGAAAGGAAACGGTTGAGTTTTTTTCATTGAGTGTCCAGACGCCTGGGCCCTTGCCACGGTCAGTGATTGCAGCAAGAGGAACCTGCATGGAATCGGGGCTGGCGGACTCTGTGATCTGGATAGTAACAGTTGCGCCGAGAGGGGCTCGCGCGTCCGCGCCCCCAAGAACATACCGAGCCTCAAAAGTTCGCGTGGACGGATCGGCAGCATCCGAGAGCTGCCTCAGCCGCGCCGGGGCACTGGTGGATTTCCCATACAGAGTTGCGCGCGCCACTGAACCCAGTGCGGGACGAATCGTCTCCGGCAGATAAACTGCCGCCTCGCGTGGACCCGCGTGGGCCAATTTCACCACAGCCTGGCCCGCAGCCACGACTTGTCCTGGCTCGGCCAGCGTTTGCACGATGGTCCCGTCGGCGTCGGCAACCAGTAGAGAATAGTCTCCCTGGTTCTTCGCCACCTGGGCCTGCGCTTCCACTGCGACAAGCTGTGCTTCGGCTGCATCCGCGGTCGCCTTGATTTGGTCGTAGGTCGAGGCGGAAACCGCACCCGTAGCGACCAATCCACGGTATCGCGCTTCATCCGCAGCTGCCTGCGCTGCTTTCACTTTCGCGGCCTGAACATTTTGCGTTTGCGTCGTGATGACGTGGGCATAGTCGGTCACGTCGATGCGCAGCAGCGGCTGACCGGCCTTCACCGTCTGCCCCACGTTCACCAAACGCTCGGTCACCTTGCCAGAAACTCGAAAACCAAGGTCACTCTGGACCCGCGCCGTAACCACTCCAGTAAAGGAAGAATCGCCGCCGGGTGTGCTCGCCACGGTAACAATACGTACCAGCTCCGGCTGAATCCTGGGATCTTGTTCTTCATGTGCTGTGCAGCCAGCAAGGGCCAGCAGGAAGGAGACAGCAGAGACCATGCCTAAAGAGCATTGTCTTTTCATGGTTAGTTTGCTCCAACTCGTATCCGTACTATCGGTTGCCATGGCAACACCTCCAATCAAAATTCAATTTCATTCGTGAACAGCGGGACATCCCGGAGATATTCATAAAAAGGGACAGCAGGAAGAACCCAATCAGGGTTTCCACCCGCCTCCCAGCGCCCGGAAAGAGCCGACTGCCGCGCGCGCGGCGGCTTCTCTGGTCAGAGCGAGATCATCTTTAGCCGCGAGCAGTTGACGATCTGCGTCAAGCACATCCGTGAGTGCGATTACTCCAGCTTTGTAAGACTGTTCGGAAAGGTCCTTCGCATGTTGAAGAAACGAAATCTCGCGGACAATCTCATCCCGGCGCGACTCGGATTGCGCCAGCGTGACAAAAGCATTTTCCACGTCTTCGGTTGCTCGCAGGACTGAAGCACGGTATTGCAGCAAGGCTTCTGCGTTTGCTCCCCGAGCCTGCTTTACCTCTGCATCGACTCGTCCAAAGTCGAAGAGCCGCCAGCGGAGACCGGCAACGGCGATGGGCTGGAATGTCTTCTCCTGGAAAATATGTCCGGGAGCAATGCTCTCATTTCCCAGAACAGCAGCCAGTGAAATTTTCGGATAGTATTCGGCGAGCGCCTGGCCAATACGGGCGCTCGAAGCTGCCACGCGCCTTTCGGCGGCGATGATGTCAGGGCGGCGTCTCAACAAGTCTGAAGCTGGTTCGGTTACGCCAATGGATGGCGCCGCCGGAATGTCCGAGACAACGGCAAGCTCTGCTACATAAGTTCCCGGCTGAGAACCGAGCAGCACGTCGAGCCGGTTGAGTTGTGATTCCAGCGTGATCAGGAGCGGCGGCACGGTTGCCTTTGCCTGTGACAGCAGGGCCTCGGCCTGGGCCAGCTCTCTTTCCGAAGCAATTCCGGCGGCCCTTCTTTGCCGAACCAATTCCACCAGATGCTCATCGGTTGCAACCTGATCTGTGGCCAATGCGATCCTGTTCTGTGCTCCCCTGATTTGCAGATAGGCATCGGCGGCGTCGGCAACAATGGAAATGCGTGTTCCCATCCGCGAGGCATCGGCCGCCTTCGCTTCCGCCAAAGCAGCTTCAGCGCCTCTCTTCAAACTTCCAAAAATGTCAGCTTCCCAACTCGCGCCGGCATTCAGGTCAAAGTACGCCTGGTCGCGACTATAGCCGGGAAGCGCAGGGCCAAAGCGTCCAACCGGGCCTTCGAGAGACTGATGGAAGGTTTGCGCCTGAGCATTCAAATCACCTGATGGAAGCCTTCTTGCGCCGGCTTCTTTGGCAACGGCGCGAGCTTGCTGGACACGAGCCAAAGCCGCTTGCAGATCGAGGTTTTGCTCAAGCGCGCGTTGAACGATGCGCGTCAGTTCCGGATCGTTAAAGCCCTGCCACCACGTATCCAGAGCAGGCGGACCGGCGACTGGAATACGGGAGGCGATGGCCGCAGCGTTATGGAATGGTTGCAACTGAGTAGTCGGCGGTCGATATTTTGGTCCAGCCGCACAGCCAGCCAGCAGAGCGAACGCTGAGATGCAGATACATGCGGCGAACTTTGCCGTTTTTCTTGCGGCTGTTGTGGCAAATCCTTCTAATTGAGAGTGGCGAGAAAAGGGAATCTCCATAAAGTTCTGCATCGTGTCCGTCAAAGCTGTTGCTTTAATTTTTGGTGTTAAGAGTTCCCTGCCAGCTTCCGGCTAGGCGCCGTCTAAACTTGCGCTAGGCATTGGTGCTCATTGTCTTGGTGACTCTGCTTGATCGGGCGATATCGCGGATCAAGGCGTGGTATTCCCGCGTCCCCCATTGAAAACGTCCTGTGGGCTGCCAGTCGAGTTTGGCCATGGCGCCCAGGGAGCGGGGATTTTCTGTGCAAATGAAACCGGCGGCGGCGGCAAAACGCCCACCCAGGTTCGCATTTGCATGTTCATACAGCTTTTCCAATAGACCTTTGCCGCGTGCCGAAGGTGCAAGACACATGGGGCCGAAGATGCAAAAACTTTGTGGATCGGCCATCCTCTTGTCGCCTAAATCCGTTTTTAGGTAATGCACCAGGCGATGGACGATCGAGTCAGGTGGCCAGTGTTCGGGCCGTGACACGCAGAAAAAGCCGATGAGTTCTTCGCCCACACACGCAACGGCGATGCCCAGGTCTTTGGCTATCGCGTCCACTTGCTCTTCGGACATTTTCGCCGACAGAAAGCCGTCCTTGCGCTGGATGTCCTGCAGGTTGTCGATGTAATTGCTGCTTTCGAGGGCTAGGATATGAGGATAGTCCTCGCGCTTTGCCAGTCTTACATTTACTTTATTCATGTTCTTGCCTTTCAAATGGACCTTTTTTCGCCACCGGACAGAGCGGGCGGTAAATATGAAGATCTGCTTGCAGGCGAGCGGGTGGATTACGTTCACGGTACTGATTCAGCGTGGACTGGACTCAAAGAATGCAGCGCAGCTTCTTCAAGTCGCCGCGCCGCCCATACGGCAAGCTTTTCCCGCACAATTTTTGAGTTATGCCGGGTGTCAACCGGCAGACTGGGATGAAATAAGATCGCCTCAATGGCCTGGGTGGTGGAATGGCGCCGGGCGAGCTCAAGGAGTTCGGACTGCAGCGCTTCCGGTTCGGCGCCGGTCTCAAGTTGCACGCACAGTACGGCGATTGTCTCTCCGCCTCTTCGCACGCCTGCCAGCCCGCTGCGCCGCACGCACGGATGGGCATCGAATACGCCCTCACATGCCGAGGACAGCAGCAGGCCTCGCCGCGTTTCCACGCGATGGTCCTTCCGTCCGCAGAACCACAGCCGTCCATCTTCGTCCACGTACCCGAGATCACCCATCCGATGAAAGAAAGTGCCGCCTTGCAGGTCAGGGATCTTCGCCAATCGAGTAGCGTCGGGACGATTCAGATACGACGGGGAGACGGTTACGCCACGGACGCAGATCTCGCCTGTTTCACCAAGACCAACCTCAAGGTCGTCTCTCCAATGCGTGATCGGCTCGTCCGAGATGGCGACAATCCGCACATCCATGCCTGGAATCGGACGGCCAAGGCATATCCCTCCGCCGGTCTCGGTGTGCTTCGCGGTGGCAAGGATCTCGTCGCTCTCGATCGTGGCGATCGGGGTGGCCTCCGTGGACGAATATACGCAGACGATTTCCGCGTTCGGCGTGAGCCGCTTGAAGCGCGCAAGCTCCGATGGGTGAACCGCCGATCCCGCCCACAAGACTCGCCGCAGTGAGGTTAAGGTGATATTCGCCGCCGTGGCGCGCCGCTCAAGACGCTCCATGAAGGCTGGCGTAGCGAACATGTATTGCAGTCCAAGGTCCTCAATTTGGCGAATGATCCGGTCAGGATCGACCATGGCCGGCTGCGAGGTGTTCATATCGGGGATAACGCTTTTGAGCCCGATACCGAAGTTGAACATCAGGAAAGGCGGGAAGGGAGATAGATGACCCTGGTTGGAGACAGAGTCATAGCCACGGCGCAGACCCTGGATAATTCCGGATATGTAGCTGTGCGGTGCGACTGCGCCCTTGGCCACGCCTGTGCTTCCGCTGGTATAAACGATCATCGCCGGCTCTTCCGGTGACATTGTGGCGGTCTCGAACGAGAGGCCCTCGGGCACGCTGGCGCGGATTTCGTCGAGCGAGATTCCCGAGACTGCCCCGGACGATCCAACCCGCACCCGCAGCCGCACGCTCTCTTTTCCCCAGCCCAGCAGGACTGAAGCGGTGAAGCTCTCCTCATCGCCGAAGAAAGCATCGGGCTCTGCTTCCGCGACGCAGCGGCCGGCGTTTTCCAGGTCCATGCCCGAATCAATGTGCACCGGAACGGCTCCGAGCTTGAATAATGCGAAAACCAGAGAGAAGTAATCGATGGAAGACTTCATCATCACGACAGCGCGCGCGCCTCGCCCCAGACCGAGCTCAGCCAGACCATGGGCCAGTCGGCTGCTGTCCTCGTCCATCTGGCGATATGTCTGATGGACGTAAGCGCGTCGCCCCACTGAATCGGTCCCGCAAGGTGCTACAACGGCCACGTCGTGCGGCCTGTCTCGTGCAATGGCGCAGAACATGTCGGCAATCTGTTCGAATTGGGTGGGCATGCTGGTCTTCCCGTTAAATAAAAAACTTGAACTATTAGCGTGCTGGATTGTAAAGTGCGCGGTTTTGAGCTGGCTTTGATACATATTCAACAGCCAGCCTCCAGGGCAGCAGAGTGACGATCATCGAGCAAGGCCAGGAGATTGCGCCTGCGGTCGACTCCTACTTTGGAAAGAATGTTTGAGACATGAAACTTCGCAGTCGCTTCCGACACATTCAGGACACTGGCAATCTCTTTATTAGAAAGCCGATACAGGACAAGGTCCAATATCTCAGCTTCGCGTCGAGTCATTTTCCGCCAACTTGTCGCGTGCTGCGACGCATCGCGGGCTAAACCAGACCGGTAGAGCACGGCGCTCCGCGGGGAAATCCGGCTTGCTACAATCCGAACCGTAGAAAGAAGTTTTTTTTCAACATTAAGATAGGAGACAAATCCGACACGCTTGCTCAGCGGCAGTTGTTGCAACTCTCGCCAGAATGCCAGTTCACCTACAAACACCAGATCGGAGTCGGGAAAGGATTGTTTCAGTCTTGTGATGAAGACGGGAAGCGGAGATGATATGCCCGCCTGGCTTATAACGAGAACCTGCCTTCTGTGCTGGGCCGGCGCCTGCGAAAACGCGTTTTTGAGAATTTTCACTGCGAATTGGCTGTCTTTTGACAGAATGCGCAGCAGGTGCTCTGCTGCCAAGGGATTCGCTTCCAGAACATGCACCGAAATAGATACTTGATCGCGCTGATGCGAAGGTGGGCTTAAGGCTTTATTCTTGCCTGCGAGGATGCGTTGGTTCATTTCCGCCTTGGACACGTTTACTTGCTGCTTGGTGAGGACAACACTTGCCATGTCCGTCAAACCCGCCTGGAATCCCATTTCAGGAATCGATTTCGCTCCGCAAGGCGAGGAGTTGTTGTGCATCGGGCCTCCTTGGCCAACTGAATCGGCCACTTGAATTCGAGCGCGGAGCAGTTTGTCCGAAACCAGGATGGGAGCGCATCCCTAGATCGAAGTTTTTTTTCCTACCACTATCAGCTTGATGGAGTGATACCACGATGGTGGTAATCGGAAATCCTCAGCCAGAGCAAAATGGGAATTCTTACATCAAAGCGCGGACCAAAATGGAAACCTCATGATCCCGGAGGGTAGGCAGTGTGAGGAATGATGATCTCGCGTCGTCCGAACCGCTGCGCATCGAGCGAAAATGCCCCCGGCCCAAGACAAACCAGGGCAGCAGCCATCACGACTACAACGACGGCGGTCAGTTTCGAGTCGTACAGATTTAAGGTTGCCGATGGGAACCATGAAAGCGCGATGGCTATGCTGCCTCCCCCGGCCAGGAAGGCAGCCGTCGGAGTCAAGAATCCAACTACGAGGGAACTCCCAATCGCTAGCGCCATTAAGCCGAGAGCCCACATCTTGAGCGCCGGGCAGCGGTCCGTCAGGTAGGCTACGCCTTGCACCAGCACGACGAGACCGACCGCGACTCGCAACAGCAGCAGGCCGACGCCCGGCCGGCCGGCCGGAAACATTGAAAATAGCCTTTGCAGTTTCCCGCCTCCCCGCTTGTCGCGAGCATACCAGCGCCCAGAGTAGCACCTGCGGATGGACGAATGAATCCCTCTACCTAGGAGTTTTTTCCTACCTCTTTCGTAGTATCGCCTCGAGCCGCAGTCTTCTCACAACTGGATGATTCCGCGCCGAATGCCGATTGCCACTGCCTGGGTGCGATCACTTGCTCCAAGCTTTTCCATAATGTGTTTGAGATGAACTTTCACCGTCTCTTCTGTGATGAAGAGCTTTTCTGCAATGTCCCGGTTCCGATTGCCTCCAGCAACTTGCTGCAGAACCTCGGTCTCACGTTCGGTCAGGGCCTCGTCACCAATGTGCTCGCTGAGCTGCGCCACGATATAAGCCGGGATTCGCTTTTTGCCTGCATGCACCTCGCGGATCGCTTCGAGCAACTCCTTGGGAGGCATGCTCTTGAGCATGTAGCCGCGGGCTCCAGCCGCGAGGGCCCGCTGGATTTCGACATCGCCCTCAAATGTTGTCAACATGATGATGCGGGCCTCCGGGAATTCTGCGCGAATGGCGATCAGCGTCTCGATGCCGCTCTTGTCCGGAAGTCTCAAATCCATGAGCGTAACATCGGGGCGGTGCCTCCGAAACTGTTGGATAGCTTCTTGAGAATTGGAAGCTTCAGCCACCAGCTGCATATCCGGCTGGCTTTTAATGACAATTGCAATCCCTTGGCGCAGCAGAGGATGATCGTCGACGCAGAGTATTCGAATTCGTCCCTCGCCATTCATCGGCTTCATTGCTTCACCTTACGATGCGTTGCTATTCCGCTTTCTCGAATACAGCCGGAAAAACCATTGCGCGAGTCCATCCGAAGATTGGGAATCAAAGGCCACACGGCTTGGGACTACGAGTTCGACTTCCGTCCCCGCCGATGCCCGGGTCAAGATCCGAAGTCTCGCGCCAATTTTTTCGGCGCGCTCACGCATGCCAGAGAGGCCCCAGTGACCTTCGCGCCCGGAACGCAGCATCTCAGAGTCTATCCCGTCACCATCATCGCGTATGAGGACTTTTAAGAATTTCGGCTCGTATCCGAGTTCGACTTCAATGTTGCGCGCGTTGGAGTGGCGAAATGCATTGACCAGAGCTTCGTGACCGATACGATAGACCTCGGCGTGAACCACCACGCGCAGCGACCGCGGCGAGCCTTCCACAATGACGCGGAACGCGGCCGGGTGCGGAAGCGCGAGTTCCCGCGGGATTCTGGAAAATGCCGACTCGAGATCAAGGATCTCCGCGCCAGAGGAGCGGAGACTACGAAGCGCATTCCGGCCCTCTTCCGTGACATGGCTCATCAATTCGAGGACCTCAGTTACCGATGCTTTCGCCGGTGAATCCGTAGGTAACTGGTCATTGGCAACGTGAAGTTGCATGGAGGCGCTGAGGAAACCCTGCAAAAGCGTGTCGTGCAAATCCTGAGCGATGCGCGTTCGTTCTGACAAGCGCAACTGTAACTGCGAGTCCAGCCGGGCCGTTACTCGACGCACTCGCCATTGATAAGCGGCCCAGACGAGACACCCGGCTGCCATAATGCACGACAGAAGAAACCAGTTGGTCTGATAGAACGCGGGAAGAATGCTGAACTCCAACACGGCGCCTTCCTGGTTCCATACGCCATCGTTGTTGCAGGCGACCACACGGAACCGATAATTTCGCGGCGGCAAATTCGTGTATGTAGCTGTGCGTGGGCTTACAGGATCGCGCCACGCATCATCAAATCCTTCCAACTTGTAATGGAATCTCACACGCTCCGGCGCTGTCAGGCTGATGCCCGCGTATTCAATTTCGAGATTCCTGGTGTTGGGCGGCAGATGTAACCCCGCGGATGGAGCCAGAGTATGATCATCGGCTTTGATCGCTTCTATCATGACCCAAGGCGGCACCAGATTTCTGGGCAAGCGCGCAGGGTCGATTACGGCTACGCCCCCAGTCGTGGCAAACCACAAGCGTCCATCGGCTCCCCGCACCGAGGTTGGAAACGGCATGTGTTGCCGCGGAAGGCCGCGCAATCCGTCCGACCCATCAAAATACATACCGTGCATACGGTAAGAGGAGGATTCCAGAGCCTTCTCCAACTCCTGCGGACTGACGCGAAGGATTCCGAGCGATCCGGCCAGCCAGAAGGAGCCATCGTCATCCTCTACGATTCCCGCAATGGAATTGCCCGGCAACCCGTTTCTAGTGGTGAGCGTGGCGAAGCGTCCTTGATCAAAGCGGCTTATTCCGGCTGCGCCTCCGATCCATACGTGCCCTGACCGGTCGCCAACAATCGTCAGGATCTTGTCGTTCACCAATCCATCTTTTGAGGAATATGCGTGGAAGTCCCCGTTGTGGTAGACGACGAGCTCGTCGTTCTCGAAACCCAGCCAAACGCGCCCCAATTTGTCGGCATACATGACTCTGCACCGAAATCGGGGGAGTTTAGAACTCTTGCCGAAATCGGTCCACTGGCCTTCGCGCCATCGCCAAATTCTGGGAATGCTGTTCTTGTCCACCAGGCTGAGCCACAGGCCACCGCCAGCATCCCGTGTGATGGCTTCTACCTGCGCTTTGTCTCCCAGGACCCCGGCATTGGGCACAAAGGTGAATTTTCCGTCAACGCCGTGCGCGAGTTTGAAGCTTCCTCCCACCCAAACGTGATGGTCGTCGCCCGCAAAAAGGCTGAGGATGCGGGTCGAGTCAGACTGTGAATAAGGAGGCAGTTTGGAGGTGAGAATCCGTCCATCGTGGATGCGGAGGATCTTGTCTCGCGTATAGCTGATAAGCCAAATGCTTCCATCCCGGGTGGATGTCAATGCGAGTGCTCGATCGGGAACCAGACCTTCGCGCGCGGAGAAAGGTGTAACCTTGTTCTCGCTGAAACGATCTAACCCAGCAGATGTCCCGAACCACAGATTGCCTTCGCGATCTTTGAAACCTGTGTACACCAAGCTGCCAGAGAGCCCATCATCGGGCCCAAAGCGATCCCGCGGAACGTTCAGGGCATGCCGAAAATCGGCGACGCGCCGAAGGCCGCCTTCGTCAAGTCCAATCCAAAGATTGCTATCGCCATCAAAAAGCAGAGATGTTGACTCAGCGCCAATGTTAATCCCCTCTTTCTGTCTTGCTCCGCTCTTGATCGGCCTTATGGTTGGGCCGCTGGTGTCAGCCGCCCATACTTCTCCGTCTGGCGCCTCAGCCATGCTCCAAACCTCCCCCACAGCTAAGCCGGTGGCGGCAAACCGCTTTGCGCCCGGGGCAAGAGTAAGAATGGTGTTCCTCCGAACCAAGTCTTTGCTGAGCCCGAAATTCAGGCCATCCGTCGCCACCCAAAGACTTCCGCGATGGTCTACTAACAATGCTTGGATCCCGGGAGCCGGATATCCTACGTCCGCTCCAACCCGGCGCCACTGGCCGCCCTCCAATTTTCCAAATCCATAAGCGCCTCCCGCCCATATGTCGCCGTTCCCATCTTCCACAATCGATGCAATTCCGCCACTCGGCACACCTTCCGCCGGTGAATAGTTTCGCAATCGGCCCTGGCGAAGTTGGCTGATTCCGCCCGAGGCAAATCCGATCCACAGGCTGCCATCGCGCGCGACATGGAGCGCCCAGACGGTAGAACTAAGGAGCTGTTCTCCGAAACTCGATTCCCAAGACAGGAAATGAATGCCATCAAATCGGTATAGACCCGCCTCCGTCCCAAGCCACAGATACCCGTCCGGGGTCTGAGCAATCGCCCGAACCGGGCCAGGGATTCCATCCTTAGCGGACCACGATGTATGCGTATGCTGGCTGGCCAACTTGTGCGGGTCGAGTCCCGACGCAGATCTGTCAAGCAACGCGACGCACATGCAGACGCCAACCGAGCGCAGAAAGAGATTCATCCTGGTTGCCATGCAAACGAACCCCCGAAGTCGTCACGCCATTCGTTCGCAGCGCACGGCAATGCGACTGCCTTCTGTGAATGCTCCAACACGTGCTCAAAGGCCAGACACGCCAATCACCCAACCTAAGCCAAAAGAGGAGAAGCCGCGCACTGGCCTGGCGAAATACCTTGCACGCCTTGAGCACAGCATTCTACACCTGCTTTTCTACGCCACCCCGGGTTTCTTCAGGCCGGGCAATCGCTCGATCAATTCTGTAGTGGTGTCTTCGGTGAACTGCAGGTCAACCTCGGGAAACTGCTCCAAGGACAGGAAAGTAATCAAAGAGCTGGAGGTGATTGTGTCAAACGTAGTTTCGGATCTGCTGTGGGGCACATACGGATCGCGCGCCCGGCTCTTGGCACACGATGCTGGTCAACACCGATGCTCTCTTCAGACCAACGTGCTGTGGGGGTTCTTACGATGTATTGGCGTGAAGCAAGTAGGCGACATAGAGAGAAGCTATGGAGCAAAACGCATAGGTTTCAAGGAAAAAAAGGATAGGTTCTGAAAAGTGGCACATCAATAGGCTTTAAGCTTTTCACGTTTAAGACGAGCATTGCTTGCCGTCACGGAGTTAGCAGAGCTCTATTAGCGACAAAGGGAGTCGATACATGGAAAAAACGGTCGATGTTTTAGTGATCGGGGGCGGTCCGGGTGGTTCTACTGCGGCGGCGCTGCTCGCAAAAAACGGGCTGAATGTCTTGCTATTGGAGCGACTGGCGTGCACCTTGCGCAATACAGCGCCATGGTCGCTGCCGCCTCCATCATCAGCGTGGCCAAAGGCGAAGTGCGTGAGACGGAAGCCTGGACTTTTTTCGAGTACGTATATCGCCGCGCCTACACGCGGATGCTCGTGCTTGTATCCCGCATGTACGAACGATATCAAGGCTCCGATGATTATTTCTGGAATGCGCAAAAGCTGGTACACGAAAAAGTCAGACGGGAAGAGCCCGTGCGCGACTTCACCGCCATCATCGCAGGCATGACGGATATTCACGAAGCTGCCCAAGTAGATACGCGCGTGCTCAATGAAGCTCTGATCTCCGAAGCAGAGGAGATGCAGGATATGAGTCTTGCCGGATCAGCCCCGCATGATGTCACTGCCTTGGATATGAAGCCTTTATTCTCCGGATGGTTTGGGTTGACTGGACCTGACACGGAAATACAAGAGCTATATCTGATAACTGAACCGACTCTAGGTCTGCGCAAAGCTGCGGTCGCGACAGCGATATAGATCGCAGTCCAACGCAAGCGACATGTGAAAGATCAAGCTTTATCAATGGAGGAGATTTCTTGAACAACCCAAATTCAAAGCCTATCGAGCAAGAGACTGACGTTCTGGTGGTCGGCGGCAGCCTTCGCTTTCCCAACAGATTATCAAGCTGGAAGATGAACTCGGCACCAAGCTGTTTCATCGCTTCTGTCGCAAAATCCGTTTTACCGAGTTCGGCAAAGCTTTCTTTCCCATGGCCCGCAACATTCTCCGGGCAGTTTCCTCCGCCAAGTCCGAAATACACGACATGACCAGCACCACTCGGGGAACGGTAATAAGCCAGAATCCAGGTTATTGGTCACCTCGAATGCCGAGTACTCATTCCATGAAGGCGGCCATGCGTCAGGTATTGGGCTCAATCACAAGTTCGCTGCCGGGGTTCTTAATTCTCCTTTTTACGCTTGTAAATGCAAGAAAATAGTATCTGGCGGAGAGAGGGGGATTCGAACTACAGGCATTTTTGCAATTTCCCGCAAGTTGCTCATTCCTCACGTAAATCCGCATAAATAAAGGATTTTGCCGTTATTTCCGCCCTGTCCGCTGAGTCCGCCCTGTCCGCCCAGTAGAACCAATTTCAACATTTTATGGACAGGATGGACAGGAAGTAGTACGAACATCGTCCCAACCGTAGGCGCTCTCATCCCCTTCTCATCGGGGAACTCTTTCCAACCAGATCGCAGGCAAAGACGCCGGCCACATTACTCGGATAGTCTCAATCCCCTCGCATCGGGGAAGTCTTTCGCACTGTTTGTTGACGCTGGCATTGGCATTTGCATTCCGGCAGGTGTCTCAATCCCCTTCGCATCGGGGAACTCTTTGCAACGCAGTCTCCAAACGGTCCCGCTCGATAACGACTCGGAACGTCTCAATCCCCTTCGCATCGGGGAACCCTTTCCAACGAGGCCCTGGCCGCGAAGCACGGATTCACGCTGTAAGTCTCAATCCTTCACATCGGGGAACTCTTTCCAACGACGGCAGCGCCAACATCTTCTACATTGAGGGCACTGACTTGTCTCAATCCCCTTCACATCGGGGAACTCTTTCCAACCTGGTTTAAGGTGGACACCAAGGTGGGGGTCGGGGGACGAAATATTAATATTCCACAATTTACAACTTTGAAGCTTGCTTAAGTTGCTGCAAACATAGCTCCGCTCCCACCCCTGTGAAAGTTAGCCACGCGAGTTAAGGTCCGCGCGAATGACCGTGAGCAAATGTGATCCGTTCGCTCTCGCTCAGGATTTCGCCTGCGTGCTCCACCCCTTCGATGACTCAGGGTCACGCCCGCATTGCGGCTCAAGTTAGTTACGCCCAGTTAAGGAGGTTTGAAGTCCAAAAGTTAAATAAAAGTTAGTTCAAAGTTAAGCAGGGGAGTGGGGGGCCCCTCTTGATTCTTGGTGGCTCCACGCCCAATCTTAGTTAGGGTGCATTTTTGAGGAATCCGACTTGCGAGTTTTTGCGTTTCTGCCGCTACATGAAACGCCGACGATCGAGCCAAGTCCAGAATTCAGACAAAGTTGATCTAGAGTTTAGGTTGACAATTGGCCCCGGGAGGTGGGGTCCCGCCTGATAAGAGGTAAAGTTTAGGTACACTTACGGCAATCGAAAAATAGCCACGACAGTTATGGTCATCGCGGATGACCCCGAATTGTTTACAGCTAAGGCGAATAGTATGCGAATATTTTCTGCTTGTCAACTGGATAAACAACACTGGATAAAGCAACTTGGGTAAAGCTCACTGGATAAAGCTCAAGGGGGTGTAATTAAAAGTGCGAGTCACTGTATGCCTAACATTTGACTACGGAGGGCGAGATTTGTATTTGGTTGATACCGGCATCAAAAACCCATTTCTTATTACGCTCCGCTTCGCTGCGCGCAAGCCTGCGGCGCAAGGAAAGGGCTTTTCCTTTCTTTACCCAGCATTTACGAGTCAGCGTGTGCGCAAAACCGCGCCCACGCTGATTCGACATGCTGGGCTACTTTCGGCCGCCCCTTCGGGGCTGGTTGCTCGCAGCCTGGACGATTTGACTCGCACTTCTAATTGCACCCAATTGTGAATTAAAGACAACATTATGTCGGCTAAAGTGCGTGTCAATATCCTGACACTTGCTAAAGCACTTTTGAGACACGCTTTAAAAGCTGACAAAATAAAATTGGCGCAACCGGTTCGCTCGTGTAGTCACATTACGCAAAACGGATAAAGAAGTTAAGAAGAAGGGAACAGTTTTGGCCAGTTCACCAGGCGCAAAGAAGCCCATTGACGCGATGATCACCGAGTCTGAGCTGCCGCAATTCCGGCTCACCAGGTCGTTAGGCTCCTGGTCGATGATCGCAATCGGAGTAGGCGCGATCGTTGGAGGTGGAATTTATTCTCTGGCAGGCATTGCAGCCGGCGGAGTGCAGTATCCGATTCCTTCGGCTATGGGCCAGCCGGTTGCGAAGGTGATTTGGCAGCTTGTGCATGGCGTGCTGCCCGCCGCCGGCTTTCACAACAGTCCACCCGCAGGGCCTGGGGTCGTGCTCTCGTTTTTGGCCGTTGCTTTGGTTTGTTTTCTGGTTGGACTCTGCTATGCCGAATTGGCTTCGCTTATGCCTTTGGCCGGCAGCGTTTATACCTATTCTTATGCCGCCTTGGGAGAGTTGGCTGCCTGGATCATGGGTTGGACACTGGTGCTCGAGTACGGATTGGGCAACATAGTATTTGCAACTGCGCTGAGCCACGCTCTCAAAGACCGCCTGGCTGACTTTCATCTTTTTATTCCAGACCGTTGGTCCCTGCCGGCTTGGTCAGAAGGCAAATGGACCGGCGCTTACTTTAATCTTCCTGCATTTTTCCTCGTAATGGCCCTGACCCTGATTTTGTCTCGGGGCATTCGCGCTTTTTCCCGGACCAACATGGCACTGGTGATCCTAAAGTCCGGCGCAATTCTTTTCTTCCTGGTCCTGGGAAGCACTCTTGCTCGCCCTGCGAACTGGCATCCATTAGCTCCCGGAGGCGCCAGTGGTGTCTTGTCCGCTGGAATTATTTTGTTTTACACCTTAATCGGCTTTGATTGTGTTTCGGTTGCCGCAGAAGAGACGAAGCGTCCGGACCGCAATGTCCCTGTTGGTATCCTTGGATCTCTGGCAGTTTGCGCGATCCTCTATATCGGGATGGCGGTGATTTTGCTGGGAATGGTTCCGTACGGGCAATTTGGACCAGGAACGCCAGCGTCTCGGACACCGGTTCTGTATGCGCTGCAGCATTTTGGCGTTGGATCACTGTCTCAAAGTGTTGTTATTGCCGGCATGTTGGTAGGAATGCTATCGGTTATGTTTGTTCTCCAATATGGGCAAACACGCCTCTGGTACGCGATGTCTCGCGACGGCTTAGTACCTGCAGTTTTCTCGTCGATTCACGCAAGAACCAGGACTCCCCATCTATCGGTTTGGATTTGGGGAGCAACTGTGGCTGTTTGCGCAGGTGTGATCGATATTGGCGAGGCAGCAGATTTGGTAACCATCGGCAGTCTGGTGGCCTTTGCAGTGGCCTCAATCTGTGTAGTGGTTCTACGAAAAACTCAACCGAATCGTCCACGACAATTTAGGGTTCCGTGGTCGCCATGGCTGCCGCTCGCATCATTGGCCGCCATGGTGGCGATGATGCTAACTTTGCCTCTGATTACTTGGCTTCGGCTTTTCGTGTGGCTCGCCATTGGGTTGGCTATCTATTTCGGCTATGGTCGAAAACAGAGCACGGGTGATCGGGTGATCGGGTGATCGGGTGATCGGGTGATCGGGTGATCGGGTGATCGGGTGATTCTATGGAGGGACGTGTCAAGAAAATTCTTCCCCACGAGGCGTACCGGGTGTTCTACTCGGCCCGTAGCCCCCATGTCGTTCACACTTATTAGAGCGCTTTTTGCC
>DASZFK010000117.1:0-15390 GCA_035939855.1 Candidatus Angelobacter sp. | reverse complement strand
ACTGAATAAAGAAATATGCGACACAGGCCGCCAGCCATCCACAAGCGGAAGCCAGCGAGCCGACTTCGGTAATCGGGATGAGGATTGCCGATCCAAGAAAGACCGACGCCGCGGTGACCAGGCCGATGACCACCACTGCGGCCGAGGGCGTCTGGTTGGAATCGTGGATTTGAGCCATCCTGGGATGAATCATGCGGCGGCGTCCCATGGCAAATACCAGTCGCGTAGTGGCCACGAAATTTCCATTGAATATCTTGAGCAGTGACAGCAGAGCTGCAATTAAGATCACATTGACAATCCATTGTTCTCCTACGGCGTTGCGCAAGGCATAAACTGTCGGAGATTGCTGGTGTTGCTCGATGGATTGCTTCCAGGGATAGGCATAACCCACCACAAATATGATCGCGCAGTAAAAAGCAGTGCCGGCCAACATGGCGGCCAGGATCGCCCGAAAATATCCATGAGAACGGAATTGCGGGCTGGCCTCTTCGGCGCTTTTGGCCACAGATTCAAAACCGGTCATGAAATATGGAACGATCTGCAGCACCAGCAGGATCGAAACGAATCCGCCATGACTGAAAGGTGGGGTAAGATTCGACATCTTCCCTTTGGCCAGGCCGCCGGACGCAAAAACGGCAAAAAGAATGAACAGCCCCAAGGTAGTCCAATTCTGAAAGCGCGCGCTGATCTGGATGCCGCGATAGTTAACGAAGGTGATGACTGCGGTCAGCGCCAAACCAATCACAAGATGCGGAAAATAGACCGGCTGTCCGCCAATTCGGTACAACTCCATCACATTGATTTGGGGAAAGATGTAGGCAAGGATTCTTCCTACTGCCACCGCTTCCCATGGGCAAACTACCAGATAGGCAAGGATCATCATCCAGCCAGGAATGAAGCTGAACTTCTCCGGAAGCACCCGGGCCGTGTAAGCGATTTCTCCGCCGGCATCGGGAATCGCCATAACCAACTGGCCGTAGACAAAGGCCACAGGCAGGAGAATGATGCCGCCGGCGAGGAAGCCCAATATGCCACCGACAGGTCCGCCACGGTTAAGCCAGTCATCCATCGCGACCAAAAAACCGGCGCCCACCATGGTGCCAAAACCCAAGGTGAAGTAATCGATCGTGCGAAGTTTGCGGGCAAGCTCATTCATTATGGATGTGGAAATTTACCGCAATGGACGTGTAGATGCAAAGCGAACAACCATGAGCATTGTGATATGCTGCTCCACAAAATATTGTTGGGGCGAGAAGACGTTGCCATGAACAAAAATAGAGCAAAATGTTTCCTGATCTTACTGGTCATCTTAATCATTGCCATTCCTTTGGTGCGCGCAGGGGGTGGCGCTCCGTCAAAATCGATCGGACCTTCCAAAGGGTCGCTGATTATTGTTGGTGGAGGGAAGTTGGGACCTGAGATTGTCAGCCGTTTTATCGATTTGGCGGGCGGACCGCAGGCGAATTTTGTGGTGATCCCCACGGCCATTAGCGATAAGGTCAATATCGATGTCGAGAAAAACCGGTTTGCCAATGCCTTTGGGGTAAAGAATTTTGTAGTGCTCCACACTCGCGACCGCAACGAGGCCGGCTCCAAGGAGTTTACCGAACCGTTGCGCCATGCCAGCGGGGCTTGGATCGAGGGTGGCCGGCAATGGCGGCTGGTGGACGCTTACCATGGCACCCTAACCGAACGTGAAATCAAGGCTGTCCTCAACCGGGGTGGCGTGGTCGGAGGCAGTTCGGCCGGGGCAACCATTCAGGGCTCGTTTTTAGTGCGCGGCGCTTCGGGCACTCCCGAAAATCCTGATGGCGACAACACCATCATGATCGCTCCTCCGCATATCGAAGGCTTCGGCCTCCTCCGGAATGCTGCTATCGACCAGCATGTGATTACCCGTCATCGTGAAAATGATCTCGTGCCGGTGATCGATGCTCATCCTGAATTACTCGGCATTGGCATCGATGAAAGCACCGCCATCGTCGTGCATGGAAACGAGTTCGAGATTATCGGCAAAAGCAAAGTGGGCATCTACGACGGCAAAGATCATGATGGCAAGAAATATTACTTCCTGTCTCCGGGACAGAAGTTTGATTTGAAAACGAGGAAGCTGCTAGCTGCTGGCTCCTAGCTTCTAGCCAGCGGCGGGAACTTCCTACGATGTAAGTTTCTGCATTTAAGAATTCGCCTTACGCCGATGCGTTTTGACGGATTTCTGTCGGCCTTGGCATCAAGGGAAGAGCTTCCACCAACTTCCTTGTAAACGGATGCATCGGAGAAAAAAATATCTGCTGCGTTGTGCCGCACTCCACAATCTCTCCATCATTCAAGATGGCAATGCGGTGGCACACAGAGGCCACAGCTAAGAGGTCATGAGAAATATAGAGAACACTCACCCCACGTTTGCGGTTCAACTCCGAGAAGAGCGCAAGGATTTCAGCTTGCGTGATCGCATCGAGCGAACTGGTAGGCTCATCGGCAATCAACAGGCCTGGACGATGCAGAATAGCCATGCCAATCAGCACCCGCTGTGCCTGCCCTACGCTGATCTCTGAAGGAAAGCGGCGCAAGAATTCTTCCGTCGATGGCAGGCTTACATCTTCGAGGGCCTGTCGAATGACGTCACGGCATTGCTGGCGTGTCCCTCGTTGGTGCAACTTCCACGCTTCGGCAAGCTGTGTACCGATGCGTAGAGAAGGATTGAGCGACGACATGGGACTCTGCGGAACCAACGATATTTCCCTTCCCCGCACTGTAAGCCATTCTTTTTCGGTCAGCCTCAGCAGCTCGCGTTGGTTCCACAAGATCGATCCGGTGGCAACGCCGCCCTTCATTCCCAGCAATCCGAGGATCGCCAGCGCCAACGAACTTTTGCCACAACCGCTATGTCCTACGAGTCCGAGTATTTCGCCTTCGCGCAAATCGAGACGCAAATCGGTCAGCACAGACTTTTGCTTGTAGGAGATCGTGATCTGGGTGGAGAGAAGTGGCATTCTTAGCCTCTAGCCTCTAGCTACTGGCTTCTAGCTTGTAGTACTTAGCCTTTAGTTCTTAGCCAAGAGCCCAAAATTCGTGTTTATTCGCGTGAATTCGTGGCTAATCTTCTTTTGACTTCCTTAGCGTCCTTTGCGGTTTGCCAGTTCACCATTGTCCAATGCCAAGTATTCCGCGTTCCAGAATGTCTGTGGATGTAACGGGCTGGGATGCGCGTTTTTAACATTCGAAGAAACAGCAACCAGCGCATCCTTGTCTACCAGGTAGATAAACGGCTCCTGCTCCCAGACAATCTCTTGCACGCGGTCCCAATATTGCTTGCGCAAGCGTTCGTCGCCCGACGAGGCCTGCGCCCGCATGAGGCGATCAATTTCGGCTTCCCATGACGTGGCTGGTGACTTCTGCTTGGGATTCCATTGATGGTCCGGCTCTGAACTTAGCCACACGTTCATCACGCCACTAGGATCCAAGTCTGAATACAAAAGGCCGAGCAGGCATGCTTCATAATTGAAAGTCTCGCTGATCCTCTCGATGACGGAATGAAAATCAAGAGTGACGACACTGACTCTGATACCGATCTTTTTTAAGTCCTGTTGGACCATCGCCGCCATGCTTTCCCGCGCGTGATTGTTGGCAACCGTGATGATTGAGAACTCGACTTCATTTCCGCTCTTATCGCGCAATGCGCCGTTGTCGAGACGAAATCCTTCCTGCCGCAGCCGACGCAATGCCGACTCGGGATCATAAGGATGCGGCTTCAGTTTTGCGTTAGCCCAGAATTTATTGGCGGGCGAGACCGCTCCGATGGCCGGCTGGGCGTGGCCATGGAAGACGATGCGCGCCATATCAGCGCGGTTAATCGCTTCAGAAACTGCCCGCCGAAAAGCGGTCGAGGTAAACCATGCACGTTTGTAGGCTGGAATTGGTGATGTTGGCGTCTGGTTGAACCATAGAAATTCGGTGTAGGTCGAGACGCCTGCGTCCTGCACTTGCGCCGTATTTTGTGAGGCAAGCTTCTCAAAGATGTCCGGCTGCAGCGCGGTGATCATCTGCACGTCGCCTCGGCTGAATCGGAGCGCCTCGATTTCTTTATTGAGTTCAATTTCCAGCCGGACCGCCTCGAGATATGGAAGCTGCTTCCCATTCGCATCTTTCTTCCAGTAATTAGGGTTACGCTTCAGCAGTATGTAAGAACCAGCTTTGTGTTCAGCAATGTAGAAAGGCCCAAGGGCTGCCATGTCCTTTAGCGGGGAGCGCGAAGAAAGCATCGGCACCGTGTCGAACAAGTTGGCCAGGTTGGCGACCGGCGCAGGAAAAACAATATCGACAGAAAGTGGCGAGAGCACATTGGTAACAACCCTTCCCTCCCCCGAACGGAACGCATCCCCGGTAGGAGAGTGCAGCGCCGGATCCATCAGCTTCTGCATGGTGTATGCAACATCCTCGGCGGAAAAAGAAGCTCCGTCGGAGAACCGCAGCCCCTCTCGCAATTGAAAATGTATCTTCTTGCCGCCATCGAGCACCTTCCAGGAAGTTGCCAGTTCGGCTTCGGGCTTCTGGGTCAGGCGGTTGACCCGCAGCAACACGCCTCCGGTGAGATAGATGATCGTGGCCGACGAAACCTCCTGGGGCAGCAGCGGATTGAAGGTATTCGGTTCCGAAGGAATGCAGAAACGCAGCTCTCCGCCGCTCTGCGCCAAAAGGGCGGAAGACAGCAATATCACGGCCCCGCAAAAAGAGAGGCTTGGTCTCATACTCGCACCTCAGATGTTCCCCTAGAAGAGATAGACGGGCTGTTCAACAACACTTCAAAACAGCTCACTACGAGTACCAATACAACAAGGGGAATGAATCTCCAAGGTTCCGGGCGTAACGTGACCACGTTTTGCAGCTCGCGCAACAAGCTGCCCAGCGAAGGCAACGGCTCCGAGACACCCAGCCCGAGCGCGCCCAGATTGGCTTCGGTAAGGATGAAGACCGGCACTGAAATCCAGAACTGGGCCAGCAGAATTCCACGCAAGTTAGGCAACACATGCAGGCGAACAAGTTTGGATCCGGAAAAGCCCGTAGCGCGAGCCAGGGTGACAAATTCAGACTTCATCAATTCGCGAGTCCCGGCGCAGACGACCCTGGCGGACACTGCCCAGCCCAAAAAACCCAGCAAGAGAAAGGTGACAACCACCGAAGATTGCGGCGAAATATTCAGCGGCAGCACCGCGCGGACAGAGATCAGCAGAAACAGCCAGGGGATGGAAAGAAATAAATCCACGACGACCAGGGCCACACGTTCGATCCATCCGCCAAAGTATCCGGCCATGCCTCCAAAAAACGCAGCCAGCAACGTCGAGAGCGCTGCTGCCAAAGGGGCCAGCAACAACGATACGCGTGCGCCATATAAAAGACGCGCAAACCGGTCGCGCCCTAGATCATCCGTGCCAAGCAAATGCTTCGCCGAAGGGGACGCACCCGGCGTCTCCCGAAATTGGTGCTCGTATCCCACGGGAGCAAGATAGTTCGCACACAAAGCAGATCCGATGGTTACAGCCAGCACGACAATAGCGAACAACCGGATTTTTGGAGAACTCACGCGGTCCTCCTCGCAAACCCCTGCCGCGCAACATCAGCAACCGTGGTAGCGCATACTGTCAAACACGTAACAATCAAGGTGAGGTTTACCAGCAGAGGCAGGTCGCGTGATTCCGCCGCAAGCCAAGCCAACTGACCTATGCCGGGAACATCGCAAATTACCTCAATCGGCAGCAGGACCCCGATGGCAATGCTGATCGAAACTCCGACCAGCGCCACAATCTGTGGAATAGCAGTGGGCGCAACGTGCCAGGCGAGAACTCTCCACTGGCCGGCGCCTTTGGCTCGCGCAACGAGGATATGCGGCAACTCATAACTCTCCTGCAACAGGTTGCTGCAATATCGATAAATCTTGGGAAGAATCAGCACACTGGCCGCCAACGCCGGGGGCCAACGAAGCACGACGAAAACCAACGCCAGCACAGCCGCCGGCGTAGAGATCAAACCCGCACTCAGACCTTCGGCAGCCAAGGCAAACGCGCGCGATCGGATCAATTGCACTGCTGTCGCTAGGGCCATTCCCATCATCCACGCTAGCGCCAAAGCTATCGCCAGACTGCGCAAGGTCGAGGGCAGACGTTCATGCAGAAGTTCGGCGACTGGCTGGTTCAGCGATTGGGAGACACCCAGGTCACCGCGCATCAACCCGCTAAGATAGTGAAGATAGAATCGGGAAAGATCGGCGTTTTCGAGACGCGCTTGGCGAATCGCCTCAAGACTTCGCTCAGAAAGATTGCTGTTAAGCTGCTGCTCATCGGCGGTAAAGCCGGGCGCGATGCGCATGAGCGTCGCGCCGATCAAACCGGCAAGCAACAAGATCGCCAACAACCGCAACAACTTCAGGAGCACCACACGAAACATCTACCGCACCACATCGCCCTGGCTGCCACCCTGAGCCTGCACACCGGCAATCGCGCTAAAAGCTTTGCTCTGATGATGCTGCTGCTTTTCCATGTACATGCGCCTGTCGGCTTCGGCCAGCAGCTTTTCTGCATCGGCGCCATCGTCGGGATAGACGGCGCACCCCACGCTCAGGGCAAGGATGTCCTCATTGCAGACTTCCCGTCCCGCCGACCGGGCCAGTTCGCTCAGGCAGACGCCGCGTGCCTGGGCTGCCGAGACGCTCAAACCGGGCGCGACAATCACGAATTCATCACCGCCCATGCGGGCCACGTAATCGTATTCACGGCAAGAGCCTTGCAAGCTCTTGGCGAACAAGCGAAGGAAGCGGTTGCCCTCCAGGTGACCGAAGCGGTCGTTGATCTGTTTGAACCCATCCAGGTCGCATACCATCACTGTGACTGTCGTATTCAACCGCTTGCAACGCGCCAACTCCCGGTCCAGATGGAGAAAGAGCGAGCGGGCATTGGGTAGCTCGGTCAGGTAATCCGTGGTAGCGGAGCTTTCAGCCTGCCGGAAGGCGAGCGCATTCTCGACCGAGAGCGCCACCTTGGAACTGATCGCCAGCAAAATGCGCAGATGGTCGGCAGTATAAGCATCGCGCTCACTGTGATAGAGAGTGAGAACTCCAACCACCCCGGCAAGTCCTTCCAGGGGAACCGAAATGGCGGAACACAGGCTGCTGAATCGTGTGGGATCGGTCAAGTATCCGGGCTCCACCGAAGGGTTTCCATTCACGATGGGCTTGCGATTCTGTGCCACCCAACCCGAGACTCCCTGTCCCAGCGGAATTCGTAACGAAGCAAAGAGGCGGAAATTATCTCCATTCACATACTCGGCCACCAGTTGTTCTCCGCGCAGGATATAGGTGGCAATCGAGTCATAAGGCACCAGCCGCTTCAGGCGCACGCTCAGCACGGAAAGCGTTTCGTCCAGGCTGAGCGAGTTGCCCAGATCATGGCTCAGCTCAAACAAGGTCTGGGCTTCCTGGCGGGCCGCTGCAATCGAAGAAAGAAAGGTGTTGTGGCTTACCTGCTCCAAACCATCTTTCACTTCAAACCCTGTTGCTGGTTCCAGGCCTCGCGGAACTTTCAGGTCGGTCGAAAGCTTTTGGCGTTCCACGCCTCCCGACTGTGAACGGGCAATCTCTTCAAGTTCGACATAATGCTTTTGCAGCAAAGCCACCACTCTAGGATCGAAGGCCTTCCCCGATTGATCGGCAACGCGCTTCATCGCCTCGTCCAGCGGCAACGCTTGGCGGTACTGGCGATTCGAAGCCAGCGCGTCGAGGCAGTCCACTGCGGAAAGGATGCGGGCTCCGATAGGAATTTGTTCGCTCTTCAGACCGTCGGGGTATCCAGAGCCATCCCATCGCTCATGATGAGAGCGGACAATCGGCACGACCGGATACGGAAACTGGACGCGCTCCAGAATCTCTGCTCCCACAATCGGATGGATCTTCATCTTCTCGAACTCTTCGGGAGTGAGCCGTCCTGGTTTGGAGATGATGTGCTCGGGTACGGCAAGCTTACCGATGTCGTGCAACAAGGCGGCGGCTCGAAGCGCCTCTAATTCATCTGCATCGAGATTCAAGCGCTTGGCCAGCTCAATGGCATAAACACGGACGCGCTGCAAATGATCATGCGTGGTGTGGTCCTTCGCTTCAATGGCCAAGGCCAGCGCCTCGATGGTCCGCAGGTGAAGTCCGGCCATCTCTTCAACGTGCCGCTTTTCATTTTCGAGCTTGCTCAAGTACAGACGGTACGAGCGGTAAATCACAAACATGGCCGGCAATGCCAGCAACGACGTTTGCCAGTTCACCTTCTGGTTCATCCAGCTCACCATGCCGGCGATCGCTGCGCCTACCAGGTAATACGGGAAAGACCAGAAATAGCAATCGGTCCAGACTTTGCGCAGAGGTTTGCCTTCTGTAAGCGAAATGATCGTGGCAACAGGTAAAGTGTTGAGCAGGAAATAGACGCACGCTGCGAGCATCAGCAGCAACGATACGTTCTGATGCATTCGCTGTTGCAACGGGCCATGAAAGATAAAATAGGCGCCCCAGATCGCAAAGGAAACGCTGGAAACATTAAAGATCACCTGCTCCAGCTTGGGCCAGCTATGACGGCTGATATACGACTGGGCCAGGATCGAAGCACAACCGATAAACAGGGTTTGGCTGAAATTCAGCTCTACAATGCCGATCAGGATGAATAGAAAATTGACGGAAACCGTACCTGTAATCTCCGGCAGGTTGACCTTTAGCCGGGAGGCGACAATCGAGATCAGAAAATAAGCGATGAACTTTGGCAGGTCATCAATGCTCCACGTCCAGGCTCCGTAAAGCAACGTTGCGAACCCAAGCAGGCAAACGGCAATAAGAAACAACAGCGCCCGTCTTGACATAAATCCTTAAAGAGACTCCCGACACATATCATAGGCAACTCACGTGCCAAAGACCATGAGCCGATCCTAATCAGAAAGAACAGTATTATCAGGTAGTTGCGTTAAAGACCTCTAACAATATCACGTTTCCTGGGGCAATGTGCGACATTCTGTCGTCATTTTGAAACACTGTTGTGCCAAGCCGTCACACTGCGAGGGTCTGGACTGCCGGAAAGAATCTCTTGAGGAACTGGTGACAAGATGTCACCACAACCGCCAATCACGCGCAACATCATCATTTCGCTGTCTTTATTCATAATTAGAGATAACTAATAAAGAATGTGGAGAGACATTCTGTCGCACGGGCCAATCTGTAGATTTTTGCCAACTTGCTGAATTAGAAGCGCTTAATGCTCGTAACCAACTTGGTACAGCAGATGCAAATAACACTTCTGCAAGCCGGATTACCTCCACGCAATTCCGGCACTGACTCCCAGAGAGGGTACGATTTCATGACTCAGGGCAAGACCCGCGAATTTGACTCTAACCGGGAGAGGCCAAGCACACGACCCTGGATTCGCCTGCTACGGCTTCTGCTGGCAGCTTTTCTATTGACTGCTGTTGCTCATGCGGGACCCAAACACGGCAAAAATATTTCCGACGAACTCCTTGAAAAACACCAGCGCGCCATGGCGGGTGAAGGATCCCCGGACGAAGTTGTTGACGTTATCGTGCAGTTTAAGACCCATCCGGAGGGACGCCATTTCGACAAGATCAAAGGGCTAGGGGGCAACGTCGCCAAACAGTTAATGTCGATAAAAGGCGGCCACGTGAAGCTGCCCATCTCGGCAGTGCAGGCACTGGCCGATGATCCGGACGTTGCTTATGTGTCACCGGACCGCCCGATACACCCGAGTTCGACCGACCGCTATATACAATCAGTTCACGCTGACTACGCCAACTCGATGGGCTGGACAGGCCGAGGCATTACGGTGGCGGTGATCGATAGCGGAATCAGTTACCATGACGATCTTTATCAGCGTGTCCTATATAGCCAAAGTTTCGTTAGCGGGGAAAGCACAGCCGACTACTACGGACACGGCACCCATGTGGCGGGCATCATCGCGGGTGATGGCTACGATTCGCAATTCGACGGTGGCTACATGGTCCAGGGAATTGCTCCCGACGTAAGACTGGTTAATCTGAAGGTCCTCGACAAGAACGGAATGAGCAGTGACTCCATCGTAATTGCCGCCATTGACCGGGCCATCGCGCTCAAGAATACCTACAACATACGGGTGATCAATCTTTCTTTGGGCCGCTCCATTTTTGAGACCTACACCCAGGATCCGCTGTGCCAGGCCGTGGAAGCTGCTTACCAGGCCGGAATCGTGGTCGTAGCATCGGCGGGTAACGGAGGCCGCGATAACTCCCAAAACACCCAGGGATACGCCACCGTTACCGCTCCCGGCAATGATCCTTACGTGATAACCGTAGGCGCTGTCGATACACGAGGCACTGATACGCGCTCCGATGACCGCGTGACGACCTATAGCTCGAAAGGCCCGACCTTGCTTGACCAGATCGTGAAGCCTGACATTGTGGCTCCGGGGAACCGGATCATCTCTCTCACGGATGCAGGCAGCACTCTCTGGAACCAGTTTCCTGGAAACGACTACTACGCAGCCACCACCAATAGCTACTCCTATTTCATGTTGAGCGGCACCAGCATGGCTGCGCCAGTCGTCTCCGGCGCAGCGGCTCTGATGCTTCAGAAAGATTCAACGCTTTCGCCCGATACGGTCAAAGCGCGGCTCATGAAGACCGCGAGCAAGAGCTTCCCTAACTCTTACAACTGGTACGACTCCTCCAGCGGGACCAACCGTACCGTGCAGCACGATATCTTCACCATAGGGGCAGGCTATCTCGACATTACCGCCGCCCTTGCCAATACCGATGTCGCTAACTCGAGCGCAGCCTCGCCTTTTGCCCGCAAGGTCAACAATACGATCGAGATTACTTCGAACTCGACTCTCGGCCAGATCGGTGGCAGTTCAGTGATTTGGGGTAACTCTGTCATTTGGGGGAACTCAGTAATTTGGGGCAACTCCGTCATCTGGGGTAATACGTTGGTGAACGGCAGCTCGGTAATATGGGGCAATTCCGTAGTTTGGGGAAATACAACGATCCTGGGCAACAGCGTGATTTGGGGTAATTCAGTGATTTGGGGAAACACAACCGTGAATGACTTGACCGCCATGACCGATGGAGATCCCGATTGATCGCGTGACCCAGAGATGAACAAGCAATCCAGGTAGAAAGGTACAGCAAACAATTTCAATTCTTCGGCCTCAATCAAATTGTGGCCAGCCAGCAGGAGAAGGGGGAAGCAGCAGTGAAACGAGTAACGAGAATATTAGTAAACATAGTCACAACAGCCATAGTCATGATGATATTGTCAGCCGTATGCAGCGCCTCCGCTGTTTGGGGCAACTAGCCGGCAATATTTCAGGGCAGCGCTGGATTTATCTTTAGAATCTTAGGCATGTCTGACTAAAGTAATTGCCCGATGCGGATTTCTCTGTTGCGTTCAGAAGCCGGGATGCTCCATCATTACTCACACTCGGAAACACTGTACGCAACAAAAGCAATCTCGACGCAAGCCCAGGCGTCCCAAGGAGATGGTTTGTCCGCATCGGGTTCGAATTCGTTCGACCTCAATGGCCTTATTGTTCTCAGCCAGCCACTGAAGAAAATCATGAGGCTGGTGGAGCAGGTGGCTCATCACCCTGCCGCCGTGCTCATTGTCGGCGAAACCGGCACCGGCAAAGAAATTATTGCCCGAGCCATTCACAACTTCTCTCCGCGTTGCAATTATCCCTGGATCGATGTCAATTGCGCCGCCATTCCCGAACATCTGGTGGAAAGCGAGCTTTTTGGCTATGAGAAAGGCGCCTTCAGTGGGGCCGAATCGCTCAAGCCGGGATTGTTCGAACTTGCCGACAAAGGCACGCTGTTCCTTGACGAGGTAGGCGACCTCGACCTGAAGGTGCAGGTCAAGTTGCTGCGTGTCCTCGATGGAGCGCCCTACTATCGGCTGGGAGGCAGCCGCAAGGTCAATGTCGATGTCCGGGTAGTCGCCGCAACCAATCAGGATTTGGAAGAAGCAGTGCGGGCCGGACGCTTCCGCGGCGACCTCTATCACCGGCTGGCCCAGTTCAGGCTCGCCGTCCCTCCGTTGCGCGAACGACCGGAAGACATCATTGGCATTGCCGAGCATGTACTGCGCCACCATTGCCCTGGATCGCGTTTCAGCCAGGATGCCATCGACACCCTACTCTCGTATTCGTGGCCCGGCAACGTGCGCGAGCTAAAGAATTTCATCTTTCGGGCCGTTCTTCAGGCCACAGAGCCCAAAGCTGAATTCACTTCCGACGATCTCCAATTCCCCGAAATCACTCCTCAAAAAGAGGGAGATCTCACACTCAACGGAGACCTCGACCACGTTGAACGCCAGATGATTTTCCAGGCCCTGGAGCGCTGCGGCGGCAACCAGGGCAAGGCAGCGGAAATGCTGGGAATCTCGCGGCGGACACTCCTGCGCAAGCTAAAAGTCTATCGCGAATCGGCCGCCGAAGCTGCTGCCGGGGCGCTGCGCCTGGAACAACAACGCTTCTATCGCGCGCAGTTGAATGTCCCCGTCACCATGCAACATGCAGACGAGCGCTTCCCCGCAACCCTGCTCAACATCAGCCTCGGCGGCGCGGCTGTAGCAACTGAAAAGCCCCTGCGGTTCGGCATCTCACTCTCCCTCGCCTTCAGTATTCCCGAAACAGAGATAAAGGCTGAAATAACCGGACGCGTAGCCTGGTCCAACAAAGAGGGCCAGCACGGCATCCAGTTCAGCGAACTGCACCCCGCCATGCGCGCCAGCCTGCAACGCTGGCTATTAAATGAAATGAAGAAGGAAGCCGCCAGCACAAATTTGGCCGGATGAGTAATCCTGAAGTCAATCAGGATTTGGTACAGCCCAATTGTCCGGCTCGGAAAACAGCTCGTGGCGCGAAACCTAATTCTGTCTAGCAGCTAGAACCTCTCCTGAGGTGTTCAACCGAAGGAAGCCAGTAGCTGGAAGCTCAATCGCGTACAATGACCTATTCCCACCCTGTACGGAAGAACTCTCAAAGAAGGTGTGCTGAAGATGCAAGCTCAAAAGCTGCAACCTGAATCAATGCTGACGCTGGCCGATTTCGAAGCCCAGGCAGAAAACTGCATGTCACCAATGGCCTACGGTTACATCGTTGGCGGGGCCGCCGACGAACTCACGTTGCGCGCCAATAGCGAGGACTGGAAACGTATTCGTGTTTGCCCGCGAGTTCTGGTGGATGTCTCCGAGATCAGCCTGCAAACAGAGCTTTTCGGCCAGCAGTTCGAAATGCCCATCCTGCTCGCTCCTGCTGCCTTTCACCGCCTGTGCCACAGTGAGGGCGAGCGTGCGACGATCGCCGGTGCAAACGAAGGTGGCGCAGCGCTTGTCTTAAGCTCTTTCTCCACCGAGTCCGTCGAAGACATCGCTGCCATGGCCCAACACCCTCTGTGGTTCCAGTTGTATTTCCAGAAAGACAAAGGGTTGACCCAGCAGATGGTGGAGCGAGCGCACGCGGCGGGATGCAAGGCCCTCTGCATCACCGTCGATACTCCCGTGCTGGGACTTAGGCATCGCGAGAGCCGCATCCAGTTTCAGCTCCCTAAAGATTTCAAGTTGCCCAATTTGAACCTGGGACCTATAAGCCATCGTCCCGTGCGGAGCGCCATTTATAGCGAGCTTCTAAATCCCACGCTGGTGTGGAAAGATGTCGACTGGCTATGCTCGGTCTCCAAGGTTCCGGTTCTGCTCAAGGGCATTCTCAATCCTGAGGATGCCAAACGCGCCCGGGACACAGGTGTCTCCGGCTTGATCGTTTCAAACCATGGCGCTCGCAACCTCGATACTCTTCCCAGCACTGCCGAGGCGTTGCCGCGCGTAGCCGAGGCTGTAAATGGCAGGATGCCACTGCTGGTTGACGGTGGAATCCGTCGCGGTACCGATGTACTGAAAGCTCTTGCTTTAGGCGCGAAAGCTGTCCTTATCGGACGCCCGTATCTCTATGCGCTAGCCTACGCGGGAGCAGCCGGCGTAGCCCGCGCAGTCGAGATTCTACGTACCGAGTTGCTGATGGCGATGGCCCTGACCGGCTGCACTTCCGTTTCTCACATTAACCAATCGGTTCTTTGGGACCGCAGTTTGAACAGGTCCTGAAAGATGAGCCTCCCGCTTGTTCCGTAAGTTCGTCTTATCTGATCTTGCGACTTTCGGCATGTGCGTTGAAGTTTTATCTAATTCAGGGTCATTATCGAAGGCAGGAATATTGTAAAACTCGGGTAACAAACCCTTGTCTGTGTGCGGAGTCCCTGTCACCCAATCAGCCAGACGGCTAAATGGCACAAACCAAACGACTAACCCGACATCACAGGTTGCTGCAATTTTCTTTAGAGTAGTGAGGGTATGTTTGCCGTAGTTCGGATTTTCAAGACGCGCCGAAACATTGTTTTGATGTTTAATTCCCAACTTCTTGGCGAACTGAGCCTGAGTCCATTTTTCCCGGTTTCGCAATGAGCGGATTTGAAATGCGACACTTTTGTCCACATGTGATTCAACAAATCTTGCTCTTGCTACTGCTCCCCTATTCAGCCGACGGACCAGATTCTCCCTCGAAATCAAACTCGTGAACTGTGGCTCCCCGTTTAAGTTCTCTAAATCTTCTTTTTGCGATTTCTTTGCCAATCTTGTCATTTTTTAAGTCCTTATCTGTTGCATGCAGGAAAGTGTATGACCACTTGTCAGGAAATCCGAGAATTCCGTAATGCGATAGATAGAATTCCCTGCTTCGGAGCGAAAATCTCGTGGCCTTAACTCTGATATTCCTCCTTCGCCCGCAAGTGGGTCGAACTCTGGTCGCCGCCATAAGCCGGTCGGCAATGCTCCTCAATGCATCATTAAATTAATAATTTCGTCTTGGGCCACCACGTCGAGTTGGTCAAACCATCGTTGAACAGGACAGCCTTCGGCCCCGGATTTGAAGCCAAAGAAACGAAAGCGCCTTTTCTCCTTATTCACAGGCTACCATAAAAATGATATATATCAAAAAAAATATTATTATGAGAAAGGGCCAACGCTCCGCCGAAAACTCATTCAGGGAATGTTGGCCCAACCGGATCTCAAATCATTTGAACCAAAACGGCTAAATCCGTTACTTAATAAAATTCAGTCCGTGCGGTATAGCGCTCTGGAACACATACGCATAAAGCATCACAATAATTCCCACGATCGATGCCAGCGCCACTGAATGCCAGAAGACTTTTCTAAAGATCGAGCCTTCTGTGCCCAGCGTGTTAGTAGCGGCTGTCGCTACGCAGATCGATTGCGCGTCCACCATCTTGCCCATTACACCCCCGGCACTGTTGGCCGCGCACATCAGGGTTGGA
>DASZFK010000116.1:0-2888 GCA_035939855.1 Candidatus Angelobacter sp. | reverse complement strand
CAGGCGGAACGGGAGGATTTGCCTGCTGGTCGTAACGTCCGCCAAAGTGCTCAGCGCAAAGGCGAGATCGCGCGCCGACTGGAAGCGGTTCTCCGGCTCTTTTTCCAAACAATGGCGGACGACTTGCTCAAACGCGGCGGGAATGTCCTGACCTTCCCGAATCATTTCCGGAGGATCCTCTTTGAGGATCAAGGTCATGGTGTCGACCTGGGTCTCTCCAGCAAAGGCGCGCTTGCCGGTAAGCATTTCATAAAAAATCGCGCCAAAGCTAAAGACGTCAGTGCGATGATCCACCGCCTTGCCGCGCAACTGCTCGGGAGACATGTACGCGATGGTTCCCAGCAGAGAGCCCGACCTGGTCTGGGTTGTCATGCTCGCAATCGAGCCCGCTTCACCAGCCTCGGAGTCAAACGCGGAGTTCAGGAGTTTGGCAATACCGAAATCGAGAATCTTGATGCGCCCATCTTTGGTGAGGAAGAGATTTTCAGGCTTCAGGTCCCGATGCACGATGCGCTTTTCGTGCGCCGCCGTCAGACCCTGCGCTATCTGTCTCGCGTAGTCGATCGCCTGCCGCCGCGGTATCGGACCAATGAGCAGACGCTCGCGCAGCGTCTGCCCTTCCAACAGCTCGGAAACGATGTAGGGAGCGCCATCGTGCATGCCGATGTCATAGATGGCAACAATATTGGGGTGACTCAGGGCAGCGGCAGCGCGGGCCTCCTGCTCGAATCGGCGCAGGCGATCCTGATCATGGGCGAGAGAGGGTTTGAGTATCTTGAGGGCCACGTCCCGCCCCAGCCGCTCATCGCTGGCGCGGTATACTTCCCCCATCCCTCCCGAACCTATCTTTTCGAGAACCCGATAGTGGCCGAGGATTTTGCCAATCATGCAAAAGCTGAAGCGGCGTTTGTCGGCATGTTAGGACGGGTCACGCTTGATGTCAACTGGCGCCTACAAATCTATGCACAGAGCACACCCAGTACAACCACAATGCCGCTACCTCAGCGCGATAGCAGAAGATTGATAAGCGTGCAAAATGATCTGCTGGAGAGGCTACTTTGTTGCCAGCTTGCACACCCGCCCCACGATCCAGACCGCGAGAGCGAGGGCCAGCAACGCACAGACTGCCACGAGGACCAGCGGAATCGAGTTCATCAATACAGCCTCGGCGTTCTCCGTGCCCGTGTAGTGCCAGACCACGATGATCCAGGCAGCGGCCAAGTTAGCGGCGACCAAGGCCAACCAGAATATCGGATTCTTCATTGCTGTTCTGCCTTCACTGGCGGCAACGGCCAGAGCCACATCACGAGAACAAGCGCCGCCGAGCCTATTGTGATCCAGCTACTCACATTCGCCTGCCCCGTGAGATGTCCGTGATGTCCGTGCCTGGACCTCATAGCGATTCCAAGGGTCAGGTTGATGGCGAAGATGACGATCCCGGCTCGCTGCAGCCACGGCTTACCAGTCCGCCGCCTATACAAGAAGTTCTGAAACCGGTTGTAAGTTGGCAGCGGCTCGGGCAGGACGGCCCAAAGGCACCAGCACATCCCCGCTGTGTTGAGCGCCATGTATGCCAACATCCCCGCCACCACAAGACGCTCGTGTGGAGTTGGGTCCGTGATGAGGAACACTACCGACAGGAGCGCCATGATGTTGAGAAAAAAGAGCGCCACCAGGAAGTAACGGCCTTGGATTTGGTGTCGGTAGTTCATTGGAACCCGCTCGTTATACTAGCGACAGTAAGACCGATCTGACGATTGGTCAAGAGGCTTGTTCACCTTACGATCTGTGCTGGCTTTCCCTGCATCTAACTTCCAAAGCGAGCGTCACGACCCGGTGATCTGGAAATGGCCAGGAGCGACGCGACTCTGTTAGACTTTGGACTTCGATCACTTGATTACAAATAGTTAAAATCTGCTACGCAATCGGTGCGAAGGTTGGCTGCTTAAGGCCCTTCGACTCTGGCACAATTCTGGAGGGAAGTTGGTACTCTCATACTAATGGCCATCGAACCTGTGGGCATCCCGTGCAAAAGCACGCCAGTTTTCCTCTTCCTGGTCTTTTCGGTCGTCGTAGTCGGCTCCTCCCTTTCGGCGGGACAAGTCGCCGCCCGGTGGGATTTCTTTGGCGGCTATTCCTACCTGAGATTTGAATCAACATCGATCGGTTACGCGAATTGGTCTAACCTGAACGGGTTTAACGGAGAGATTTCGTACAACTTCACCCCCAGTTGGACCTTGACGGCGGATGGAAGCGGTCACTATGGCGACCAGCTCAGTCTGTACACCTATATGGGTGGCCCGCAGTACACCTTGCGAAGGGACAAGTCATCGATCTTCGCTCATGCCCTTTTTGGCAAAGCGCAAGACACAGTCAATATCGCGACGGCGACCAGGGATGGATTCCTGAGTGTCGGACACGCCTTCGCGGTGGGCGGAGGTTATGACAGGAACCTGACGCCGCTGTTCACGCTTCGCGTCCAGGCAGATTACCTGAATACAAACACGTTTGGGGCCACTCAAAACAATATACGTATCTCAACCGGACTGGTTTTCCACCACGGACATATTGGCCGGCGTCCCAAGCTTTGAATTTATAATGTTGCATCTCGAACCTGAAACCTCCGAAACCATGTTTCTTAGATTTGTCCAAATTTCGACCTGTCGAAACTTCCATTTTTCCCGAAGGGGCTCGATGATGCCGAGCAAGCGAACGTCCCTGATTTTTATTGCAATGGGACTGGCAACGGTTGTGGGATGCGGTTCTTCTTCCCCTTCGTCATCGTCGACTACCCAACCATTCCAGAACCAGCACCTTGCCTTTGTTGCTCTGCCGACCACGAATGCAGTGGCAGCCTACAAGGTTGACAACAATTCCGCAGCCTTCAC
>DASZFK010000115.1:0-6888 GCA_035939855.1 Candidatus Angelobacter sp. | reverse complement strand
GGGCTGAATTTAATTCGTTTCGCCCCGGATGGCACGACCGAAGTTGAGCGTCTCAATCTTCCGCCGGAAATTATGTCTGCTCTACAATCCCGGTTGATGCTCTTCTTTGTGGGCGGCACACGTGATTCCTGGTCGATTCTGCAGGAACAGCAAGAAGCCACCCGGAGCGGCAAAAGCACAACGGTTGAGTCATTGCATCGGATTCGTGAACTGGCGAATCATACGCGTGAGACTTTGATGGCGGGTAACCTGCATGAGTTTGGCCTGCTGCTGCATGAAGGCTGGGAGACCAAGAAAAGAATTTCCCCGATGATCTCAAACTCAACCATTGACAGCATGTACAACCTGGCGCGCGCAAATGGAGCTACCGGCGGCAAGATAACCGGAGCTGGTGGCGGCGGTTTCATGCTCTTGTATTGTGATGAAGAAAAACAACCGGCTGTGAGAAATGTTTTCCTTGCACAAGGAATAAAGGACATGAGGTTTGCCTTTGACTTTAGTGGCTCTCGCGTCCTGGTAAATGAGCTGTTCGCAGATGGCGACCGTGCCAAAGAGAAATCGGTCTCCCCCATCGTTTGATCCTGGAGCATAAAAAGTAGCGTAAAATAAGGAGCAAACGATGCAAGATTCTTCAAGCTCTGCATTCTCTTTTTGAATGCGTGAATTGGCATGAAGCTCAAACCATATCGGTTCTGGCTGCCGGCGACAGGCGTATCTGTATCTGCCCTTCTCTTCGTTCTGAACCGTAAGATCTATGCCCAGGGTCTTTTCAATTTTCTCAACGAGATGATCAATGTTCCTGCTTATGCAATGTTCCAATTGATACCTTGCTACTGTGGAGGGAGCGTTGGCCACTATCACGGTGGTTCTGCTCCATGGTTGAAGCCGTTCCTGGTTCTCTCGCTGGTAGCAGTTTGGTGGTATTTGGTGGGTCTGGAACTGGATTTCCAACTGCTTCGACGCATGGCAAAAAGGCTTCGTTTCCTCCGTCATTGCTGGCTGGTGTTTGCTGCTGGCCTCCAGGGGCTCGTAATTTTTGTCATTTTTGCTGTCATTTTTGCCGTGATACGTGAAGTCGCGATGCATACTTCCGGCAAAGAACCTGTGGATCTGGTGGGAATATTTCTGAGCGTAAGCTACGTTCTGTTTCTGATTGGATGGCTGGAGGCCATTTCGTTCCGGTTTTGGCGGGCACGAAAACGTCTAAGCGGTGTTTGAGCTAGCGGATTATCGCATTCGTTGGAGATACCCTATTTGAGTATTTTAAAGTTCAACTTTAGATTTCTCAAACCTGAAAAATCGGCGCAATCCGATCAGAACCCGCCTTCTCTCTTGTGATGAAGATATTGCCTGATCTTGAAAATCCTGTTCTCCCGCGAAGAATTTCTTGCTTCTCCTTCGTGTCCTTGAGTTTCTCTTCGTGCTCCTTTGTGGTTCAGATGTTGGTTTTCTTTTTGCGTCTTTCGCATCCTTTGCGGTGAGTTGATTTTAGTTGTGGCTCACCTAAGGTGCGGCCTCTGCCGTGAGTTTTCAAATATGGCAATTACAGATTTTTGGCAATTTTGGCAATCCGCAACCAAACCTCCAACCGGCCGATTAACAATACTTTACCTTGGTACCCTCCCGTGCATCGCCGATTCCTGAATTGCTCAATTAGAATAGAACCAATGTTTTTATGGGCCATGGGTGATTCATGCCGCAACTGACGAGGTTGCTCAGATACATCCGTCCTTATTCGCTGCAGTTCATTTTTTCTGTCATTCTCATGGCCGTGGTCGGGCTGCTCGATGCCTTCCGCGTTCTGCTGATCGGCCCGATCTTCGATCAAGTATTGAATCCTGGCGCTCCTCCACAAAACATCACTCTATTTCAACGATTCCCTGGGTTCCAACATGCTGTTTATCTTCAACAGTTCATGCCAAATTATTGGCATAATCCTTTAAGCGTAGTGGCAGCCGCCCTGGTGGGCGCCACCATCATCAAGGGCCTGTGCGATTACGTTGGAACTTACTTGGTGAGTTATGCGGGGTATGGACTGGTAACCGACCTTCGCAACGATTTATATCAACGGATACTGAAGCGCTCCGCCAGCTTTTTCTCCCAATATTCAACCGGCAAACTGGTTTCAACGGTCATCAGTGACGTTGAAAAGATTCAAAATGCGCTCTCCATCGTGTTGTCGGAATTTCTGCAGCAGTTTTTTACCTTGCTCTTCACGGCCCTGGTCGTCGTCGCCCTCGGAGGCAAGTTGGCCTGGGTGCTCCTGATCTTCATCCCCTTTGTGGTGTTTTCAGCAGGCAGGATCGGCCTGCGGGTGCGCCACACCACCCGCAAGGGACAGGACAAGCTTTCTGACATTCAAAACATTCTGCATGAGACGATCACCGGCAACCGCATCGTAAAAGCTTTCAGCATGGAATTGTGGGAGAGCCAGCGCTTTTTCAGCGCAGCCAAAAAGCTCTTCAAGGCCAATCTACGCTCAGTGCGGGCCTGGGCATTAAGCTCTCCTCTCATGGATATTATCGGCGCGGCTGCCATCGCCGTGCTTCTATGGCTGGGACGCAACCAGATCAAGACACACTACTTCACGACCGGAGTCTTTTTCGGGTTTATCGTTGCGGTTTTCAAGCTCTATGATCCAGTGCGTAAATTTGCCCTGTTCAACAACAGCTTTCAGCAGGTGTTAGGGGCCTCCTCAGAGATATTCCGGTTCATGGATGAAGAAGACGAGATCAAGGAGAGACCGGCAGCTTCGGTTCTGCCTCCCTTCCGCGACACGGTTCGTTTCGAGAATGTCAGGTTCGCCTATGCCGAGCCTAATGGCAGTACTCCCTCGGCGGTGCTGCGCGGTGTGAGTCTTGAAGTGTACAAGGGCGAAGTGGTGGCCATTGTGGGTTCGAGTGGCGCTGGAAAAAGCACCTTGGTCCAGTTGCTTCCGCGCTTCTTTGATGTCACAGCCGGGGCCATCAAGGTCGATGGCCACGATATTCGCGATGTTACCCTGGCTTCGCTGCGGGCGCAGATCGGCATTGTTACCCAGGAGACTATCCTCTTTAACGATAGTGTGCGCAATAACATCGCTTATGGGCAGCCGGATATCAGCCAGGAAGCAGTCGTTCAAGCTGCCCGCACGGCGTTGGCGCATGATTTTATCGAAAGAATGCCGGAAGGCTACAACACCATCATCGGCGAAAAAGGCATTCGACTTTCCGGTGGGGAACGCCAGCGGATCGCTATCGCCCGCGCCTTACTCAAAAATGCTCCCATCCTGATCCTCGATGAGGCCACATCCGCGCTGGATGCAGAGTCCGAAGCTCTGGTGCAATCCGCCCTGCAAAACCTGATCCATGGCAGAACGGTGTTTGTGATCGCCCACCGGCTCACCAGCATCCGACATGTGGACCGCATTGTGGTTCTCGAAAACGGCTGGATCACCGATTCCGGCACCCACGACGACCTGTTGACCCGCCTGGGAACCTACCGCAAACTATATGAATTGCAGTTTATGGATTTAGAGCCGAAAATAGGTGAACATACGGCTGAGGTGGCTACCGGCGAACCCCAGCTTGAACGGTAGTTGCAGTCAAATTCTCTCCCCCGCGTAAAGGTTCAAACACATTTATGGCCATCCGCTCCATGACCGGATACGCGCAGGTGAAGTCCCAGGTCGAAGATGGGACCCTGTTCACCCTCTCGTTGAAGTCTGTCAACCACCGCTTCCTCGATCCCCAGCTCCGCATCCCCTCTGAGCTGGAGGGTCTGGAGATCAAGATCCGGCGCATTCTAAAAGAGCGCCTGGGACGGGGCCACGTTGACGTAACCCTCAACGTGGAGCGGCGGACCGGAGAGGGTTTCGTGCTCAATCGTGAACTGGTTGCCGGATATGTATCGGCGTTCCGCAAAGCGGCCCGCGAGTTTGACGCTCCGGGCGAGCCGGACCTGAATGTCATTTTGCGGATTCCAGGCGCGCTGGGTACAGGAGATACGTTGGACGGCAATTTTGAGGCCGTGCTGTTGGCCGCATTGGAGCAGGCGATTGGAAAACTCAATACCATGCGAGAAGAGGAAGGCCGAGGCATCGATGCTGAGCTTCGCCGCCGAATGAGCGCTTTGGAAGAAGTTACGAAGGAAGTAGAACAACTACGCGGAGCGGTGAGCCGTGCGTATATGGAAAAAGTTCGAGTGCGAATGCAGGAACTGGCGGTCAGCGTGGAACAAGACCGAATCGTGCAGGAGGCTGCTCTGTTGGCCGAGCGCAGCGATATACAGGAAGAGATCGTCAGGCTGCAAACCCATATAAAGCACTTTGTAGGCTTAATGGATGAAGGCGGCGAGGTAGGCAAAAAACTGGACTTTCTGTTACAGGAATTGAACCGTGAAGCTAACACCGTGCTTTCCAAAACTTCCGGAATTGCCGGCGAAGCCTTGCGCATCACGGAACTTGGGTTGCAGATGAAATCCGACATTGAAAAATGCAGGGAGCAGGTACAGAACATCGAATGAGCGGAATCCTTTACATTATTTCTGCTCCATCTGGCTCGGGGAAATCCACGCTGGTCAGCGAGATGCGAAAGTTCGTGCCCAAGCTGGAATTCTCCATCTCTTATACAACGCGTTCGCCGCGCGGCAGCGAGCAGAACGGCCGCGAATACTACTTCATCACCAACGCGGAATTCGAAGAGATGCTGGCTCGTGGTGAATTCCTTGAACATGCCAAAGTATTCGACAACTATTACGGGACAGCGAAGTCGGTCCTGGCGCAGGCGTCAAGGCGAGGAAACGATGTCTTGCTCGACATCGACGTGCAAGGTGAGCGCCAGGTAAAAGAGAAAATGCCGGAGGCGGTCAGCATCTTTGTCCTGCCGCCCAGCCGTGTGGAGTTGGAGTCACGCTTGCGCAAGCGCAGCCTGAGTGAAAATGTTCGCTCGGAAGAAACCATTCGCCAGCGGCTCGACCGGGCCAGAAAAGAGATTGAGAACTACCCGAATTACGACTATATTTTAGTGAATGACCGCCTGGAGCAATCGGTCGACGAGCTGCAGGCTATTGTTTTAAGCGAACGCAACCAGCGTTCTGGAAAACCACCTTCCCCCGAAGATCGACGGTATCTGGAGACAGCGATGAAGTGCCTGAAGTCCAACATGGAAGACAAGATAAAGGACATTCTGGCGACATTCTGCGACGTTTCTTCCTCCACCGCAAAATAAATGTTGAGGCCTAAAACTTATGAAGCTGATGGAAGGATTCGACAGCAATTACCGTTATGTCCTGGTGGCTGCGCGCCGCGCCCGCCAGATCAGTGGAGGAGCGCCACCCCTGGTCAATACCAACGCCCGCAAACCCTGCCGCATCGCCCGGGATGAAATCGCTGCAGGCAAAATTCAGTTCATCGTAAAGAGCGATGAACCTGCTGGGAACGAAGCGCCAAAGTAGCTCGGGAAAATGCAGACAAGTCCGGCAAAATCCGCAAACATCCGCAACCAAATGGGCCAGAGTGAACCGTGAGACTTCCCTCGCACCATTTACTTCACTAGCTCAGGATGCGACTTCCGAAGCCACGCCGTGACTTGGCTCTGCAGCTCGGTTGCGATCTTGATCATCTCAGTGAGGTCTTGCTCGGAGATGACGCCCGCCACGTCGTAAACTGATTTGTTGCGCTTGGTACTGAAGCTCTTGAGTCTCTCGATGGTCTTTGAGGTTACCTTGATCGTGTGCTCCAGGGAGTCGATGGTCCGCAGGTGGTGTCCCGGTTGGCTGGGAGCGCGATAACCGGATGCCCGCAGCGCCGTGGTGGCCGCAGCCAGGGCGGCATTGAAGGCAGCGGTAAAGCGGAGGTCCGCTGAGATGGCGGTTACCTTTGCATCAGTCAAACTGCGCTGGACAATACTGAGCAGACCTTGAATTTCATTGGGACTGCTTGCTTCGCGTTTTAGCCAACCGTATTCCACCCACTTTTCTAAGCTCATGCTCGCTTCCTATCAAAAATACCTTCTTACCCTTCAGGATAGCGTTTACGAAATGATTGCCGCTCGCAATCTTCTGCTGGAACTCTTTGGCAGAATACACTGTGGGATTTGCTGGCCGGCCGAGGGTAACCTCCAGGCCCGATAAGTGGGAGAGCACCGCGTCCAGTTCCACGTCGCCGACAATCATCAGATCAATGTCGCTCTGTGCGGTCTCCTCTTCGCGGGCTACCGAGCCGTAAACGAAAGCAATAATGATCCGTCCGGCCAACGGCTCCAAAGCAGCGCGGAGGACGTTGAAAACCCCAACCGTCTTGTTCACCAGTGAACGCATGTCGGAAAAGACCGGACTATGCTCGTTGACCTGGTAAAAGACTTGATTGCCGCTCGCTCTGCGCATGATGAGTCCGATCTGCGCAAGCTTCTCCAGTTCCCGCTGCACGGCGCCCACGCTGGCCCCCAGGTGGCGGGCGATCTGGCGCACATAAAAAGACTGATCCGTCCGGCCGTACAGCAGGGCCAGCACGCCGCCACGGATTTGTCCAAACAGGACATCGGAGAGGGGGTCGTATGCTGTACTCATTACGAGAACAATTGTATCTGTTTTGAGAACGAAAGGAAATGGAATCAACCAGGCAAATAAGGCCAGGGGGACGAGTCGAAGCAACCGCTGGCGGCGGACTCGGATTCTACTCTCGTCCTTACGGGCTTGTGCCAGATCGTCCTTGAAACACAAGCGTTTTCTCAAAAGTTGCGCGGGGATTACAATCATCCTATGAAGATCGCTCTCGGTGTCTCGGGTGGCATCGCCGCTTACAAGGCCGCTGAACTTGTGCGCCTCCTGCAAGACCGGGGTGTGCGGGTTCAGGTGGTGATGACTCGCGCTGCCCAGGAGTTTGTGCGTCCCCTTACCTTTGCAGCGCTC
>DASZFK010000114.1:0-3629 GCA_035939855.1 Candidatus Angelobacter sp. | reverse complement strand
ACGCTGCGATGGCCATTTCTTGCAATTCCTGCATCTGCTTTTTTGTGATCTTCGCGGGAACAATAAGTTTCGAGCCTTCATCATGATACTTCGCGTTGTAATCATAGAACTCAGCCGAAGGCACGATCTCGCCGGCAATCGAAGCTACAGGTTTGTCATTACCGAGCACCGAGCATTCCAACTCCCGCGCTTTATGTTTCTTCCCGCCCACGCCTTGCTCGACAACGATCTTGCGATCATAGATGGCCGCAGTATCGATGGCTGAACCTAGTTCCTTGCGGTCATGGGCCTTGGAAATGCCTACCGAGGAACCCAAGTTCGCAGGCTTCACAAACACCGGATATTTGAGTTCCCGCTCTACTTCCCGCACGACTTTTCTGGGATTCTCTTCCCACTGCGTGCGCAGCAGGGTCACATGTTTCACGATGGGAAGCCCGGCTGCGACAAAGAGACTCTTCATGATGCTCTTGTCCATCCCAGCCGCCGACCCGAGAACTCCGGCGCCAACGTAGGGAATGTCCGCCAATTCGAACAAGCCCTGGATGGTGCCATCCTCCCCAAACGTGCCATGCAGCACAGGAAAAATAATGTCTACACTGATGCCTTGCTCCGCATCTCGCCGTTCGCGCTCCAAGGGCACGATAGACTCTGAATTTGGAATGGGAGGAACAATGACCGACTCGCCTTTGGCCAGGATTACCGCACTCTGATTAGCGTCTGAATTGCGGCCAGATGCCTGTGGGAGTTCCTCGCCTTTCAACAGCCGTTGGGCAAGGGCTTGGCTGATCCATCGGCCCTCTTTGGTAATGCCAATCGGGATTGCTTCATATTTGTTTTTGTCGAGGGCCGCGAGAACCGAGGTAGCCGAAAGCAAAGAGATTTCGTGTTCGCCACTACGCCCGCCAAAGAGGACACCAACCCGGAGTTTCTTCATCAGCATTCAATTATCAAGAAAGCTCTTGGATTGGGCAATCGCGCACTGGGAGAAAACTGGCTAACCACTGATTTTCACTGATCTCAAGTTGATTAGCCTTTGGCCCTTAGCCTTTGGCTCCACTACCGTTCACTTAAGAAAGATGTTGTTGAATAACAGCATGGCCTGACTGCATGATTCATTACGCTAGGGCAGGTAGCCACCAGCGCCGCAGGCGCGGCTGAAAGAAGCCCGGCATGGAGCGTGAGCGGAATGCCGGGTAAACAATCAGGTCCCTCAGAGTCCCGGAGGGACGGCTGAGTCATTTTCCCAAGGCAACGCCCATAGTTTTGGCTGCAACTCATCGGAAACCAGCGGCCTCCGTTCGTGTGTGGCGAATACGGAATGCACCAGGATGCTTGTGTATGACATAGAGCGTCCTGGTAAAGACTCAGTCGTCCCTGCGGGACTCTCATTCCCGCGTGGAGCAAGTACCCGGCACTCCGCTCACGCTGCGTGCCGGGCTACTTTCGGGTCGTGCCTACCGGCACTTTGTTTATAAGATGACGACAGAATCTCTCTAGAGGCAGCCGCCCAGCTATGCTATTGACGAAGCAGCTTCCTCTTGCTTAAGTGAACAGTATTGCCTTTAGCTCTTAGCCTCTTAACTTAAGGGCTAAGACGAACTCCGGTCGCCATTATTCTGGCATCCCGACTTGGCAGCTTCGCGAACCGAGTCCGCCAGCTTTCCTTCTTTTTGTTTTTCCAGCAAATCATCGAGAGCTTTGGATTTGGTGTTTGGCTTGCTCTTCAAGATAGCTTGATACGCCCGTAGCGCGCCCTCAACACCCGCTACATATTGCGCGGCTTCGTCGGTCGGTTTACCGAGATGCTCTACTGCAAACACGCCGCTGGAAAATGTCATTTGTCCCACAATCTCGGAGGAATATTTGTACTTTGATTTCATGAAATCACCGAGAGGCGCAGTGCAAATATTTACATGCACATCAGGCACCTGAACGAGCCAAAGAAACGCCCATTCTCGCTCTTTATGCAGGCTCTCATCCAATGGTGCTTGTTCGAGCTTATGCGCGATGGTTACAAACCGCTGACGTTCTTCCGGCGTAGATGGGCCGCGCTTCTCATTGCCTTGGGAGGCGGCAGCCAGGCTAATTGAGATGAGGATCAAACCGGTTAAGAGATATCTCTTCATCTTTCCTCCGCGAAGATGGTGCTACGAAAATTCAAAAATCCTAATTACCTACAACCTGTCACTTATATCAGCCGGCCAACTTCGTTTTATTTTCCGCAGATTCGGTCTTCTCGTCCTCGTCCGGTTTTTCGTCACCTTCCATATTCTTCTTGACGAGTGATGTGATTGTGACAGTAAGGCCGGTGACCAGGCTTGTGCCAAGCGCCAGATAAGTATTCTTCATCTCGTTGAAGTCCACTTTGCCTGATGCCAGATAGATCAACGCATAAGGTAAAAACGCAGTTAATATTGTTACGATGACCGACGCCATGATCAGCTTAAAGCTTCGCAGCATGAGAAACATCAGGTGGTAGCTGGCAAGGAGCCCGAACTGGATCAGAATTAATCCGATGGAAAAGTTTCGGTACCAGTGAAGAATGGTGTCCATCGCCGAAAAATGGGCCACGCGGGCAATTAACAGCGTCACCGCAACCAGGATCAGGCCCGCAACCGTATTGACCAAGATGGACATGGCGAGAATGCCGGAGAAGTAATTCTGAATGAGCACCAGGTAACGCTTGGTGACCGTAACCTTGAGTGGGCGCAACACTTTTCCCGACAGTTCCTTGAGTTGTTGCCTTATGGGATCGGGAAGCCCGGGAACGAGTTCCGCATCCAGAAATGAAATCTCAGCGCTCTGGTGCGCATGGTAGTTGAAGAGGATCAGGCAAAGAGTGAGTCCCAGAAAGAATCCCATCTGGATGACGGTGAGTAAGTTGATTTTGCCGTCCAAATAAACAAAGAGCAGATAGGCAAGAGGGATCTGGGCCATCTTCATGATGGGTGCGATGACGTTGCCTACGCTCAATAGCCGCAACGGTTCGATCCGATAGTCGACATTATCGTCGCTCAGAGCATCTTCGAAGGTAATGAACTGATTCCTTCCGACCCGGATTCTAATGCCGAGAATTTTGTTCTTCCAGATTTCCGCCCAATTCTCTTCGAACTTCTCCTGTTCTTCTGTTGGGGCTGTCTTCAATATCTCATGATAGTTGGACTTCAATGCAAATTCTGTCACGTCTCTATCGAGTTTCGCTTGACGCTGTACCAACTCGACATCCTCGGTTTTGAATTTGAATTGCTTTTCGTGGGAGCATTTGATCGCAGTAAAGAAGATTCTGCGCTGTAAACCTCCGAGCGCGCCGAACACTGGTGGTCCGAAGAGCAGCCGGTTCAGGCGCGGTACTAGAACTTTCGCCAAGATGCGTCCCCAGGTCAACAAGGCGAGGAACAGCATAGTCATCAAGAAGATGCGAAACCCGGTCCGCGTTGAACGGATGCGCAACTCATGGCTAACGATGAAAACGATGCACACCATCCAAATCAGGTCGCCGATACCGAGGGCTAGAGGTTCGGTAAACAGCTTGGCGAGAACCGCTGCAATACCGCGTTGGATTCGGTCGAGGAAGGGTGTTTCCGAGTAGATTCCAAGATCCCGGACGTTTGCCATCTCTACTCTCCTGC
>DASZFK010000113.1:0-2892 GCA_035939855.1 Candidatus Angelobacter sp. | reverse complement strand
GCCAAAAGACCACGAATATTGGGTTTACATCATGGCCAGTGCCAGTGGCACTCTCTATGTTGGAATGACGAATGACCTGGGTGTCCGAGTCAGGCAGCATAAGGCCGAAGACATTGAGGGCTTCTCGAAGCGTTATCACTGCCATCGGCTGGTTTATTACGAGAGTTACGATTGGGTTCATAGAGCTATTGGCCGTGAAAAGCAATTAAAGGGATGGAGGCGTTCCAAAAAGATTGCATTGATCGAAAGTAAGAATCCCCGATGGAAAGATTTATCTGAAGGCTGGGGCAGAGAGTTACTGTTCCGGGGACAATCTATCAAAGAGGCTGATGAGCAACTGGCGAAGAGGATCAAGCTGGAACCGAAGCAGTAGGGAGTATCAGGCAGTATGAATGAGAGTGTGTGGTGAGAACTCCCTGAATCAGTTTTTATAAAATAAGCATCACGTGGGTCCTTCGACTGCGCGCCTGGGTTAGGGAAGCACAGTATTTCTTTGGTGAATAGAGCTTATATTTAGATGCGTCTGCCCTGCGGCATATTGATTCCAATTGGCTGCAAGGCTCTATTTAAGGTTACAATTCTTGGGAACACCCGAATCCCTTTGATATCCTAGTGCTTATTTGAGAAGCCCGCTAAGATTTTTGTTACTGGACCGGATCATCTTGCCCAAACCAACCCTTATTTTTTGTCTTCTTCTTGCCGTTAAAACTGCCGTGTTGTCGCAGTCGATTGACCCACGGCTTCTGCAACAGTCGCAGGCGGGGCAGACTCAGGAGAACAGCTCGTCGCCTAATCTGGGACCGATGCAGAATCTGCAGCGCCAGATTCGTCCAGACCCAACCCAAATAACGAATGTCCCTCCGGGGCAGGAGATCCTGGACCAGCAGCGTGAAATGCAGAACCAAATGCTAATGAATCTCCAGCCTTTGCCGCCGCTGCCACCCGAACCGGATATTGAATTCCAGGAGTTCGTTGCCAGTTCCCTCGGCTACAGTCTGAATGTTTTTGGGCACGACCTGTTTGAAGATGTTCCCTCAACCTTCGCTCCGCTGGACCGCGTTCCGGTCACTCCCGACTACCTGATTGGGCCTGGCGATGAATTGCTGGTTCGGGCCTGGGGACAGATTGAGATAAACTACCGGGCCGTCGTCGATCGCACTGGCTCCATCTATATTCCCAAGATTGGCGCCATCAGCGTTGCCGGCGTGCGCTACGACCAACTGAACGACCATATTCGCGCATCGATCAGCCGCGTCTTTAAGAACTTCGATTTGAATGTAACCATGGGGCGGCTGCGCTCGATCCAGGTCTTTGTAGTGGGTCAGGTGCGGCGTCCCGGATCGTATACCGTCAGCTCCTTAAGCACACTAGTGAATACGCTCTTCGCTTCCGGTGGTCCTTCCAAACGCGGATCCATGCGTCGCATCCAGCTAAAGCGCAATGGCAAGGTGGTTACGAGCTTTGATCTGTATGACCTGATTACCAATGGCGACAAATCCAAAGACTCCCAATTGTTGCCGGGCGATGTGGTCTACGTGCCGCCGGTGGGCAGATTGGTGGCGCTCGCCGGAAGCGTCAACCTTCCCGCCATCTTTGAATTGAAGGACCACGATACTTTAAGTGATGTGATTGCATTTGCCGGAGGATTGACGACCACCGCAGCCGGCCAGCGGGCCATCATCGAGCGTATTGATGAGCGCCACACACGCACGGCCGATGAGTTCCCGCTCTCCGCTGAGGGATTCAAACGAGAGTTGCAGGATGGCGACGTAGTTCGTTTTCTCCACATCTCGCCGAAATTCGAAAACGCAGTCACTTTGCGCGGAAACGTGGCCGTGCCCGGACGCTATCCTTTCCGCGATGGCATGAAGGTGAAAGACCTGATTCCTAACCGCGACTTTCTCGTTCCTTACGAATACTGGAAGCGCCAGAATAAGCTGTCCTTGAATCCGGCCAGTGAGAGCTTCCGGCTCGCGGAAGAGCTCAAGCGGCCCGAGGCTTCGCAGACAGGCAACCTCCCTTCCACGCCCGCGAATACAGGTACTACCGGCTCTCAGCCGGGCACAACCAATCCAAGCCAATCTGGGGACGCTTTTGCCCGCGCCCGAGCACTCCAAGGCAGCCCGGCAGGAGCAGCACCCGCTGCAGGCCAGGCGATGTCGGATCGTGTAGGACGAACTGAACTTCAAAGAATCAAAGAGGAAGAACTTAAGAATGAAGTCAAACGGTCGACGGCGGAAATCAACTGGGAATATGCAGTCATCCAGCGCCTCAATCCGGCAGATCTTACTTTTCATCTATTGCCTTTCAACCTGGGCAAGGCTATCGAGGGAGACAGCGCTCAGAACCTGACGTTGATGCCGGGAGATGTGATTACCATCTTTTCGCAGGCGGATATGCAAGTCCCCATAGGCCAGCAGGCGAAATTTATTCGTCTTGAAGGAGAACTCCGCTCGGCTGGCGTCTACCAGGTCAATCCTGGCGAGACGTTGCGCCAACTGGTGAAGCGTGCCGGAGGCATTACTCCTCAAGCCTACCTTTATGGTTCCGAGTTCACCCGCGATTCAACCCGTGAAGACCAGCAAAAACGGCTCGACGAATATATCAGCGACCTCGAAAAATCGATTGAACGCAATGCCGGAGCGCAACGCAGCCTGACTGGAGAAGAAGCAGTCGCAGAACGGCAGTCGCAGGAAGGGCAACGCAGGCTGTTGGATAAGCTGAGGCAACTGAAAGCCACCGGACGAATTGTGCTCGAAGTAAAACCCAGCGCCAACAATGTGGACCAATTGCCCGACCTGGTTTTGGAAGATGGCGACCGGCTCTTGATTCCATTCCGTCCAGCGGTCGTCAACGTGATCGGCGCCGTCTACAACAACAACGCTTTTATCC
>DASZFK010000112.1:0-2593 GCA_035939855.1 Candidatus Angelobacter sp. | reverse complement strand
TTCTGGGGAGCTTGGCGCACGATCGCCGGCTACGAAGCGATCCATATGATCCGCAAAGGCCAGGCGTACGGAAGCGCGCCGGCGGCGAGGGGCGGTCTACTCCATTGCTTCATTCTTGGTTTGTTCAGCGCGGTGACGGTCCAATTTTGCGCACGCTATCGCCAAACTTCGCCTTAACTCCAAAGTTGCAACACTACCCTCGGGGGGGCGGACTGGGGCTATTCACCGGCAAAATGCTAGATCCCGTTTGGGATATATGCGAATGCCAATATAACCCGTTCGGGGTAGACTACGTTTTTAGTGTTGCTAGCACCGCGCTGAGCCGATTGGTTAGAGCCATTTATATTGACATTCCAGTGACGGGCCCGTTAGATCGTGAACTATGAAGATTCGAGCCGGACATCCGCTCAGCGCTGCGGCGTTTGGCATTCTCCTGCTTGTTGAGTTTGCAACGATTCAAGCAGGACCAGTCAACGCATCTGAGGATGATTCTTTGCCCCAGCCCATAGTGGAATTGAACGAACAATTCTTGGCGCTCTAACTCCATGGTCGATGACCGCCTCCTTACGAAGGCCAGCACGAACCCTGAAAATCATGATCGCCTCGAGCAACTCAACATTGATAGATTGGAATTAAACAGGCTGCTTTTGCAATCGGCCGACAAGGTTCCTGAGAGAAGCAAACGCATCGAGCAACTCGAAGAGGAGATCGAGCGCCTGGAAGGCCAACTGGCCCGACAAATATCAGGATTTGAGCGAACCCGCGCGGCCTTGAGTGTGACTGTTGCACAGGTCCAGGCTTGCCTGCCCACCGATGCCGCGCTGATCGAGTATTTTCTCTATTGGAGATACCTGGGCAAAAGCAAATTTGAGCCTGCATACGGTGCGCTGGTGCTGCTGCCCAAAGGCGAACCTTGCTGGATCCCGCTCGATAACGCGGGAAAGATCAACAAGTTAGTCAGTAGATATAGTAGGCTAAGGAGGTTGAATGGCAGCGAAGCCGGCGAAGGGGACGTCTCCAAAAACCTAAGATGTCTTTATGACGCGATATGGGCCGCCGTCAGTCCACACCTATCAGGGGATACCAAACAGCTCATAGTCAGCCCGGATGGCCAGCTAAACTTCATTTCTGTGGCAACCCTCCTGACACCAGACGATCGATTTCTGGGTGAGAATTATCAGGTCCAGTACGTCGCCAGCGGGCGAGATCTCCTGCAAGAGCAAAAGCAAACCGCCGCCCGGGAGGTCGTCCTGTTCACCGCTCCGGATTTCGACGCAAACCTCGCCACCCATCCCGCACCTAAGGATGCCGAGGCGAAAATGCGTGGCACTGAAACGCGTGGCTTACAGGACCTACAGTTTCAGAAGCTGGAGGGCTTCCAAAACGAAAATGAACAACTGCTGCGGCTCTTCAGCGCATGGCACTGGCCGACCCAGTCGCACTCCGGTCCAAATGCGACCAAGACAGCTCTTATAGAAGTCCGCTCGCCCTTCATCCTCCATTTGGCTACACACGGATTCTTTGAGTCCCTAGGCCCTTCGGACACTGGGTCCAGAGCTCTCTCCAAGCCCAGCATCTTTGAATCCAAGTTTTTTAACAACCCAATGCATCAGAGCGGCCTGGCCCTAGCCGGGGCAAACGTTACGCTCAAACTCTGGAACCGAGGTCAAGAAGCTCCATCCGATGACGGGATTTTAACAGCCGAAGATGCCGGTACCATGGACTTGCAAGGCACTTGGCTAGTCACTCTGGCGGCATGCGACACCGCAAAAGGTCAAGAACGCATTGGAGAAGGTGTAATGGGCTTGCGCCGAGGGTTTACCAAAGCAGGTGTCAAGAACCTTCTCATGACGCTGTGGGAGGTCGCCGACCAGACAACGACGCAGATCATGACTGACTTTTACCAAGCCGCACACAAGAGTGGAAACGTTCCTCAGGCCTTAGCCGAGGTGCAACGCGACTGGTTGGTGAAGTTACGCAACGAGAAAGGGCTTCCCGATGCGGTGAATCTGGCCGGACCCTTCATTATGAGTTCGCAGGGGAAACCCTGAATCGGCTGGTGTCAGGAATCGGGAATTACTAGGATCGGACGGAAAAATTCTTATCAGTAAAACGCCTGGCAGAAGACATCTGTAAGCGTAAAGTTAAAATTCGGTAACCCGCGTTTACCATGATCTTAGAACGCGGTGTTAGCCCAACAAAGGTATGCAAAGTCCCACAGGATTCTTGCCAACTGCCGGGGCGTGAAGGATTTTCGGCGATTCCGAAGCTCCCAAGACGGGACCTGGTTTAGTCGGTCAGTTTTGGGAGTTTGATTCCGACCGAATCCTGAAGCTTATCCTCCGAGAAATCATACACTCCCAAGAGATTCAGATGCCCTAGGCGGCCGCCGACCCGTGGGCCATCGCCTGCAGCAATTCCTCCCGTTTGGCCGGATCATCGATCTCGGCGAGTTTCTGCGACAGATACAGGATTCCAGCAGATGATGCAATTCTTGATGAGCCGTTCAATCGGGGCAAGGGCGCCAAGGACCGCTACATCCTGTTCCCGGCGAGCTTCCGCCTGGCACTCAGGCGGCTTTTGAGCACCAGGC
>DASZFK010000111.1:0-9812 GCA_035939855.1 Candidatus Angelobacter sp. | reverse complement strand
GATCAATTCCTGAAGGCGATGGAAAAAGTTCCGCTTTCGGTTTCATTTGCCGACCGGCGCGATGAAACCAGTTCGCACTCGACGGCCATCTGCCCCGACCATAATTTCCTGGAAGCCTGGGGCGACGCCGAGCCGGTGGATTCTTACTTCAGCCTTTCTCAGCCCTTGATTGCGCCGCTATTCGATACCCGCGCCGCCCAAGAGAGCCTGTTGAAGTGGACGGGGAAAGAGCCCAACTTCTACGCTTACGTGCGCGACCACTGGCAGCGCAACATGTTCCCGCGCCAAAAAGACGTCCAGAGCTTCGATACGTTTTGGGACAGCTCGCTGCAATCGGGTGTCGTGACCTTCCCGCCCAAGGCAGCGCCGGCTGCTGCAAATTTTCATGGTGATTGGAAGACGGCAGCCAAGAACATTGTGGACGAGAACAAGCAGGCAATTTCCGCACGCCACGATGATCGCTACGAAGTCCACTTCTACGAAAGCGTTCAGATGCGCGATGGACGCCACGCCAATAACCCCTGGCTGCAGGAGCTGCCGGAGCCGATCAGCAAAGTTACCTGGGGGAATTTCGCAGCAGTTGGGCCCAAGCTGGCGGAAAAACTTGGCTTACATCAGAGCGACATTGTTTCCATCAAGACGGACAGCGGCCAGGTTGAGCTGCCGGTGTTTGTGCAGCCAGGGCAGGAGTCCCGCACCATCTCCGTGGCCCTGGGCTATGGACGCAAAGAAGTTGGCAAGTGCGGCAAGGATGTAGGCGCCAATGTCTTCCCGCTGACCTCGATTGTGCAAGGCTCGCGCCGTTACTGGGCAGCCAATGCCACTCTGGAGAAGACTGGCAAGAAAGAATACTTGGCCACCACCCAGGAACACTTCTCCATGGAGGGCCGCCCCATCGTCCAGGAAATCAGCCTCGAGGAGTTGAGCCATCCTGAAAACGAACATGAAAAGTTGGCCGACCTTTGGGGAGAGAGGCCCGGAGGCGAGCACTCCTGGGGCATGGCGATTGACCTGAATGCCTGCACCGGCTGCTCGGCTTGCGTAGTGGCCTGCCAGGCGGAAAACAATGTTCCCGTGGTTGGAAAAGATCAGATCGAGCGCATTCGCATCATGCACTGGATTCGCGTCGATCGTTATTACAACGGCTCGCCGGAAGATCCTGTCGCCGTTCATCAGCCCATGATGTGCCAGCATTGCGCCAATGCTCCTTGCGAAACGGTGTGCCCGGTGCTGGCCACGACTACCAGTTCTGAAGGCATCAACCAGCAGGTCTACAACCGCTGCATTGGCACGCGCTACTGCGCCAACAACTGTCCGTACAAGGTGCGGCGCTTCAACTGGTACAACTACACCGAGAACGACGCTTTTGATTTCAACATGGCAAGTCCCTTGGGCCGCCTGGTGCTGAATCCAGATGTCGCGGTGCGCTCGCGCGGCGTCATGGAAAAGTGCAGCCTGTGCGTGCAAAGAATTCAGTTGGCCAAGAACGTCGCGCTGCAAGGCAAGAGGGAACTGGCCGATGGCGACATCAAGACTGCCTGCCAGCAAGCCTGCCCGACGGAAGCCATCGTTTTTGGAGATTTAAAAGACCCCAACAGCAAGGCCTCGCAATTGCGCCGGGCCCAGCGTCATTACCAGGTGCTGGAAGACCTGGGAACACGTCCTAACGTCGGATACCTGAAGAAGGTCCGCAATACGAAGGAGGCTTAAGAAGTCTCATGAGCACCATCACATTTACACCGAGACCAGTAGCCATCGGCGGGGCTGAGGCGGAGGTGCTTCGTCCACCACGATGGGTTGATGGCAATCCCGCGCTCCACGACATTACCGACGATATTGCCCGCCCCCTCGAAGGGAAGCCCGGCAAAGGCTGGTGGATCTGCTTCGGCATCGCCTTTGCCGCCTTGTTGAACCTGGGCGGAATGATCACCTGGCTCATCGCCAAAGGCATCGGCGTTTGGGGACTCAACAACAGCGTGGGCTGGGCCTTCGACATTACGAACTTCGTCTTCTGGGTCGGTATCGGTCACGCCGGCACGCTGATCTCGGCAATCTTGTTGCTCTTCCGCCAGCAGTGGCGTACGTCCATCAATCGCTCCGCGGAGGCTATGACGATCTTTGCGGTCTTGTGCGCCGCCATGTTTCCTGGCATTCACATGGGCCGCCCCTGGGACGCCTTCTTCATCTTCCCTTATCCCAACATGCGCGGACCGTTGTGGGTGAACTTCCGCTCGCCTCTAGTGTGGGACGTCTTTGCCATCAGCACCTATCTGACGATCTCGCTGGTCTTCTGGTACCTGGGCATGATTCCCGATCTGGCCACCTTGCGCGACCGCGCCAAAGGCGGAATCAAGAAGATTGCTTTTCGGCTGCTCAGCCTGGGATGGAATGGCTCGCACCGCACTTGGGCGCGATATGAAATCGTCAGCCTGGTGCTCGCGGGTTTGGCAACACCTCTAGTGCTCTCCGTGCACTCCATTGTGAGTATGGACTTCGCCACCTCGCTGATTCCCGGATGGCATACCACAATCTTTCCTCCGTACTTCGTCGCCGGAGCGATCTATTCCGGTTTTGGCATGGTGTTGACGCTGCTGATCATCACGCGCCAGACCATGCACCTGGAGCGCTACATCACGCTACGCCATCTCGACATGATGGCTAAAGTTACGATGCTCACTGGAATGATCGTGAGCTATGCCTATCTCACGGAATTCTTTGTGGCCTGGTACGGAGGCAACATTTACGAGAAGTATCACTTCATCAATCGCGCCACTGGCCCCTATGCATGGTGCTTCTACCTCATGGTCCTGTGCAATGTAGTCACGCCGCAATTGCTTTGGACCAAAAAAGCCCGGACGAACGTGGCATTTCTGTTCATTGTTTCCATCATGGTGAATATCGGAATGTGGTTCGAGCGTTTCGTGATCATCGTGGTGTCGCTGCACCGGGCATTCTTGCCATCCGGTTGGGGCATGTTCTACCCCACCAAGATTGATATTGGAATCCTGATTGGAAGCTTCGGGCTATTCTTCACTTGCTTCCTGTTGTTTATCCGCGTCCTGCCCATGATCGCCATGTGGGAAATCAAAGGCGTGGTCGGGCACGGAGCGCACAAGATGGCTCTCAGCGACGACGAGGCAGACAAGGAGACGGCCCATGCGTGAGCAGAGCTTTATAGTTGCTACTTATTCCGATGCCGACAGCCTGTTGCGGGCGGTCGAGACCGTGCGCAGCGAAAACTTCAGTGTCTACGACGTGTTTGCGCCCTATCCTATCCATGGTCTTGATCATGCCATGGGAGTTCGGCGGAGCCGTCTGCCCTGGGTCACATTCATCATCGGCATGGCCGCGTTGGCCGGAGCATTGGTTCTGCAGTTCTATACCGCCGTGCTCGATTGGCCTTTGAATGTAGGCGGCAAACCCAACAACTCCACGCTCGCATTTCTTCCCGTAACCTTTGAGCTGACGGTTCTGCTCGGCGGGCTTTCCACGGTCGCGGCGCTCTTCATCAAAGGACGCTTGTATCCCGGCAAGAAGGAGCGGCTCATTGCCGAGGGTGTAACCAACAATAAATTCGCCCTGGTGCTGCGCAAGAAGGATGCTTCTTTCGACACCAGGCGAGCGCGCCAATTGCTGGAACAGAGCGGCGCTGATCGAGTTCAGGAAAAGGAGGCCGAATTATGAGCGGCCTTGTACGCTGCACAGTGATGATCGCCTTGGCCATCTCGCTGGCCGGATGCGGCGCCTCCAAGCAAGAACGAGCCTTTGAGTACATGCCCGATATGGCCCGAGGTCCGGCCTACAAGGCTTATGCGCCGAATTCTGTGACCCACGACGGAAAGACGTTGCAACTTCCGGTGGCCAACACCATTCCGCGTGGATACAAGCCTTTCCACTACGGGCCGGGAGATGACGAAGCACAGCGCGCCGGTCGTGAACTGCACAATCCTTATCATGCTACGCCGCAAGTGCTCGATGAAGGCAAAGCTTTGTTCTTTACCTATTGCCAGGTTTGTCATGGCGAGCAGGGAAGAGGTGATGGTCCTATATCGAGCAAGATACCCACTCCGCCCTCATACACCGATAAGCGGTTGATGGAGTATCCGCCGGGACGAATCTTCCATGTCGTCACCCTGGGCACAGGCAAGATGCCCTCTTATGCTTCGCAACTCAGCGCCGATGAGCGCTGGAAGATCGTGACCTATGTGCGCACCTCCCTTCAGGGAATAAAGGAAGAGCAGGGCGCTGCGCAACACGGAGGACTTCAATGAGTCCGGAACTTACATTCAAAGCATCTTCTCGTAGCCAGACTGTTGCGCTTGTCTTGGTTGGGTTGGGCGCTGTCGTCGCGATCTATGGCGTGGTTGCCGACCCCAAGCGGGCTTGGCCCAACCTGCTGCTCAATGGCTTTTACTTTGCATCGTTGGCGCTCTCGGCCCTGTTTTTCATCAGTACGCAACGATTGACAGGCGCGCGTTGGTCAGCCAGCCTGCGGCGCATTCCGGAAGCCTTTATGGCGGCGCTTCCCTACGGGGCAGTACTGCTCGCAATAGTTTATTTCGGGCGTCATTGGATATTCCCCTGGACTGATCCGAACGCGTTCGTCCATGAGCCGTTGCAGAACGGCAAGCCGGTTGCCGGCCATGTTGAATATCTGCAGACCTCTGCGGTTTTTCTTCGTGTTGTGGTCTCTGTTTTGTTGTGGGCGATTTTCGGTTGGATCTTCCGCAAATTGTCGCTGGAGCAAGACCAGAATCCGCGCCGGAACATGGCCATTCACCGCCGGTTAAACAGTCTTGCTCCGGTGTTTGTGATTATCTTCGCCATCTCGTTCACGCTGGTCTCTTACGACTTGATCATCTCGCTCGAACCCAAGTGGACCAGCACCATGTTCGGCCTGTATACGTTTGCCGGCCTCTTTGTGCAGGGCATAGCAGCGGTAGCGTTGGCGGCTCTTTTCCTGCGTGAAACCAGCCCGATGCGTGATTGGATCGGCGATCATCAGATCCACGACCTGGGCAAAATGCTGTTTGCCTTCTCTACTTTCTGGGCCTATATCTGGACGTGCCAATTCCTGCTCATCTGGTACGGAAACATTCCCGACGAAGTGCCGCACTTCGTCAGGCGGACCAGCGGACCATGGGGCTACTTTTTCGCGCTCAATTTCATCGTCAACTGGATTGTGCCGTTCCTGACGCTGCTTTCGGTGAAAGCCAAGTGCACGCCCAAGGTTCTCAAGTCTATATGCGTGCTGGTCCTGTGCGGACATTGGCTCGATCTTTATATGCTCATCATGCCGGCCCAATGGGATTCACCCAGGATTTTGCTGGAACTCCCCATCGCCGCCGGCTACGCCGCACTTTTGTATTTGATTTTCACTCGCAGCCTGGCCCAAGCGCCGCTGGTTCCAGTGAATGACCCGATCCTGTTGGCTGAGTTGCAAGCTCAACATGCGCACTAATGAGGAACTATGAAAGCTTTTAAGCTAATCGTTCTGGTAGTTACGGTACTTGCGGTGAGCGCCTTGGTCTATCAGCCCAATGTCAACCGCAACGACATACCGAATCGTCTGCCTGAGGCGGCTCCTTATAACTATACGGAAGCCAAGGCCATTGCTCCTCCGTATGAGGACCACTGGGCGCAAGAGGATAATCCTGGCCAGTGTTATACCTGCCACGCGACGATTTTCAGTGAGTGGAACGGCTCCATGATGTCGAACTCCTGGCGCGATCCGATCTGGCGGGCCGCCTTCTTCGCGCTTTCAAAAGCCGTCTCAGCTTCAGGTGAATGCGATACTCCGGAACCGCCGGATGGCACAGAAAAAGCTGTCCATAATCCATTTGCCAACAAGGGTGAATGCTCTTCGACTTTCGATATCGGCACCGAGAAGTACAAAGTTTCACGCTCGGGCTCACTGCTCGATGCATTTTGCTCGCGCTGCCACATGCCCACCAACTACATCGATAACATTCCTCTGCGGAACGTGAAGGTCGATGACAAGACCGGGCTGGAAAACGCCAGGGTCGATCCTAATTTCAATCCAACTTCCGATAACGGCACCGGAGTCGCCTTCGCCACTCTTGAATCCCAATACCGGAACACCGACACGGGAAAGAGCGGAATCATCTGCGCGGTTTGCCATACTTATGCTGAAACCCGCGACACGCCCTGGCATAACTACGTGCATGTTGATTCCAAATACACGCCGGTTCCCAGCGCTCAGGCCCGCAATGAAGCTCTTCCGGTCGAGAAGCAGGATATCTACGACGTTCCCGATAAGACTAAGCAGAACCTGGGCTACAGCATCGGCGCCGGCTCTTACCGGCTGTCGCCTCACGCCATCACCTATCCTGAAAGATTCGGCCCACTGGCTGCCAATACTCAGCCGGGACAAAAGGATGAATACACGAGCGGAATTTTCAAGAGAGAAATTCCTTACCAGCAGATTGATTCATCCAAGCACAAAGGCTTCCATCAGGCGATGTTTATCCGCGCAGAAATGTGCGCCGCCTGCCACGATGTGACCAATGCTTTGCCCATCAAGAACCCGCTTGGACATTGGGTCGGCGGTTTCCCCATTGAGCGCACCTACACAGAGTGGGCCAACAGCGCTTATGCCGAGCGTCCTGGAAACAGCAATTACAATCCGGCCTTAAAGCGCGATTGCCAGAGCTGCCACATGCAGCAGGATTACGGCCAACCTGGCACGGCCAACACGCTGTATAAAGATGGCCAGCCTCTGCCTCCGCCCAACGAGGCGGTCGCCAACGACGGCAAGCCGCATCCATTCTTTACGCATCACTTCGTCGGCGGCAATGCCTATATCACCCGCCTGATCGGCAAAGATGTGGACCAGTCGGGCAACGTTGCGCCCTATCCTGAATTGTCTGCCTTCAGCTTCTCTTCGGCAGACGAAAAGAGCCTTTACTCCAGAGGCTTCTGGACCCATCTGGAAAGAAAAGGCGCTTACTCGCAGCAGGTCCGCATGGCTTGGGACAGGCTCCGCCACGTCCTCGACATGGACATGCATGGACCGGCAACTGCTCAGCCCAACACGACTGTGCCTCTCCAGATCAGCATCCAGAACACTGGCAGCGGTCATAAGTTCCCGACCGGCTTCCCGGAGGGACGTACTGCATGGCTTGCCCTGCACGCCTATGACCTCAGTACTGGAAAAGAGCTGCAGATTCAGGACAAAGTCTGGAATCGCATCTCGACTGGAATTGGCAACCTCACGACGGAGGAGATGGTCGATCCCAACTTCCCCGGCTGCAACTGGAAGATTCCCGCAGGTTCGGCCGATCCTTACTCCATGCAATTCAAGGCCATCGCCACGCTGGGAACCGACAAGAATGGCAAAGAGTGCCCAACCCTCGACCTGCCTTATGCCCAACCTCGCAATATGAAGCTCAACAGCCAGGGAATGCCCGTGGATGCCAATGGAAAGGTCATCGACAAGAATAACTCCCTGGCGTTGCCGGTATTCGAAGACAAGAACGGCAACGGCGATCTGTTCGATGACGCATATCTCCGTGACTGGCGCATTCCCCCCAGAGGCAATCCCGGAAACGTCGTCAACGTTGATCGCTACTCTGTCGTTGTTCCGCCCGGAACCAAAGGACCCATCGCCGTAAGCGCGGCGATGTACTATCAATCCGTTGAAGGCATCGTCGCTTTACACTTCCTCGGCAACATGGCAGATACCAACAACAACTTCATTCTTGAGCCTTGCGTGCTGGGCGGCCTCTGCGATGGACGCCATCCCAACACCGAACCGGCAGTCGTGGAAGGAGCGCCCCCCGTACCGATGGTCGTAAAGAACTGGGTGATCACGGTCGATAGCACCCCAGACAAGACGCCGTTGCGGGTAGGGACATATCCATTACCCAACGCAACCCAGGTCTACCAGGATGCAGTTGCGAAAGTGACTTTCTCGAAACCAGTTCGCGGCGTCAACGCCCAGACCTTCACCCTGACCGATTCCAAAGGCAAGCAGGTTCCCGCCTGGGTCGATCAGATCGGTGATGGAACTTGGGGCCTCTTCCCCAACCCTGTAATACTGACCGGTGGTGAGACATACACAGCACGGTTGAAGTCCGGCATCTGCGACCAGTTCAACAATTGCACGCGGGGAGACATGGTCTGGAAATTCACCGTGAGCAAAGACCCGAATCTAGGCTATGGCGACAGCTCCATCCCCATGGGCTTCCCGGGGCAGTTCCCAGTGACGTCACCAAACCCGCCACCGCAAGCGGTAGCGGCAAGCCACAAACCGGCAGTCAATAAACCCGTGCGAATCGCCACCAAGTAAAAGCTCGTTTGCGCATAGAGAATGGCACAGTCGTTAAAATCGGCTGTGCCATTTTTGCAGGCAAAGATCGTGATTGCACCAGTGGGTGAGAAGACACATGTAGCCCTCGCGAAGCCTGTCATGCTGAGAGGCTGTGACTTTTTTTAAATTTCGTGCAAAGGCTCGGGTTCCGAAACCGGATTTGAGGGGCTGTCTCTCATCTACGTGTCCCGAGCAGCAAGCGGTCAAAGTCTGAATACCGGAACCAAGAATCGATTGTTTCCTCGAATCAGCGGTTCGATAAAGTCGAGATATCGCCCAGTCCCAGCAAATGCGCGTCGGATGTCACCAGCATCAGTCCAAGCACTTTGGCGGTGGCAGCTAGAAAGCGATCGGCAGGATCAGCATGCGGCAACTGTAGCTGTCGCGAAGTGACGACGATTTCGTGGGTCAATGGAGCTTCGCGAAAACCTTGGGTGGCCTGCGCAATCCAGTCTACTGCATCACTTTGGAAGTGGAGCCTGCGCTTGGAATGCAGCAAGAGAACTTCCCAGGTGCTAATTGGCGACAGCCACAGCTCGTTGGCCTCATTCTGAAGCTCTTGTTGAACGCGGCGTTTGAGATTGATTGGTTCTTCCGCCATCCATATCCAGATGTGGGTGTCTAGCAGGAGCTTCATTCGCGGTAAGCCTGGAAGTCATCCAGATCTATTATTGGGGCGACAATATCTCCCAGAATCTTCACAGTCCCCTTCATGAAACCTAACTTGCGGCCCTTGCGTGTGGGCGACGCAGGCACTACCTCGGCAATGGGCTTCCCATGACGCGTGATGCGAATTGGCTGCTTCGTTTTGCTGACTTCTTCCAGAAGCGCCAAGCATTTAGCTTTGAATTCGGAAATGGCGATTTCCTGCATGGTTAATATTTTATACTATAGTCATTAAAATTGATCGAATCAATGTCTCATTAATGACTTCTAACCAAATGTGCTTGGAAATAGTTGAAATATCAGACGTTACCAGCGTGATCTTGCTGGCGTTTTGATGAAACAGATAGCTTGTCTGAAAGGATAAGAGCTTTCGTAATTGAGATTTAATCCAGACCGCCTAGACCCAAGAAGCTCGGAACCTAAATACGGATGAATGAGTGGTAAAACATGTCCTCCCAATTTTCAACCAGCGTGAACCCAGTTGCTGCATCTTCAGATGTAGACATCCAAATGCTGTACGAACAACACACAATGGAGCCGGAAGCCAATTCCCAGGAAAATCTGCAGCCCAAAGAAGAAGCCGCAGCGCCGTCCATGGTAGTTAGTCCGAGCGAGGGCCTCAGCGCGCCCGTGATCCAGACCCCGGCTTTTTCTGAGCTGTACGAGCAGGCTGGTATCCGGCCTCCAGCCCATGGATTTACCATTCTGAAGATCGCCGACATGGTATCCAGCAATCACCTTCGCGAACTTTCGCGCGAAGGAAAGCGCTCTGCCATTCTGATGGCGCTGGAAGCCAGCAACGTGCAGATTCAGG
>DASZFK010000110.1:0-3218 GCA_035939855.1 Candidatus Angelobacter sp. | reverse complement strand
CGCCGTAAGCATGTTGTTCAGATCATGGGCCACGCCTCCCGCCAGTCGTCCTATGGCCTCCATCTTCTGTGATTCGAGCAACTGCTGCTGTAAGGAGACACGCTCGCTGATGTCCTGGTAAAGACCAAAGCTTCCCACCAGCTTGCCGTCTATAGTCAAAGGCACAGCCATGACTTCTACATCGACCGGAGTCCCATCCTTCTTTTTTCTGCGGGTCGCCGTGCGTACAGTCTGCTGCCCTTCGATTACCGTCCGGCTGATGGTTTGGGCTTCGGACAGCAACCCTTCCGGAGCGATTGCCTGGTCGAAAGCATTAAGAGTAAGTTCCGCTTCCTCCCATTGAAAGATTTGCGTAAACGCGCGATTGCAGGTAATTACCTTCTGCTGCCGGTCGAGCACAACAATGCCCAATGGGTTGGCGTCGATCAGGGCCGCCAGATGAGTCGTGCGCTGGCGCAGCTCTGCCTCAACCCGTTTGATGTCCGTCACGTCGCGGAGCACACTCAAGATCGCCGGACCGCCCTCAAAATTGATGACTGATGCGTTGCACTGAAGCGACAGGACGGCTCCCTGCCGGTTGCGGTGCTGCGTATCATAATTCTCATATCGTCCGCTATGCAGCAGCTTCTCGATCTCAGCTTCACCTCGGGTGACATTGATGGTAAGAGCTTTGAGGCTCATGCCAATCAATTCTTCACGCGAGTATCCATACAGCTCTTCGGCACGAGGATTGGCTTCCAAGATCAGCTCATCCTGAGGACGAAAAATCAGAATCGCATCATTGGCTCGCTTGAATATCTCCTGATAGATTTCAGCCGAGAGCCAGGCAGACGGAGCCGCGGTGTGAGAGGAAGAACCCATGGCTTAAAAACAGCAATTTCCGCCAGATTATGCCACAGATATGGAAGATTTGACGCGGATGTTCACTTAAGAAACAGGAGAACCTTATAAGTTATCTCTGAGATGAGATAAAGCTGTGCCGCCCCTTCCGGGGCTTATCTCTGATTCTTCTTGTTTTCCCAGCGCTTACGCGCTGGGCTAACTTCTTTCGCGCCTCCGGCGCTAGTATGTCGAAGATCCCATTCACGTTTGCTCCTTAAGTGAACAGTATTGGCGTTAAGCGACATTTTGACCAAAATAAAACTACAGAGTGTATGAAAATTGGTAGAACCGTGGGACGTCTTTTCCGATCACCCGACGGCCAGATCACCAGATCGCCCGATTTCTACACTCCGATGACTTTGATCAACTCTGCCACTGAGTCTGCGCTTTTGCGCAGGGCGGCGGCTTCTTCGGGGGTCAGCTTGATCTCGATGATCTTTTCCAGCCCGCTGGCGCCTAGCTTGCACGGCACCCCCACAAACAGGCCATGGATTCCATATTCGCCTTCGAGATGGACGGCACAGGGAAGAATCTTTTTCTTGTCCTTCAGGATGGCTTCGACCATTTCGGTGGTCGCGGCCGAAGGCGCGTAGTAGGCGCTGCCTGTCTTCAGGTATTTGACGATCTCTGCACCGCCGTCGCGCGTGCGTTGCACGATGGCATCGAGCCGCTCTTTGGGAATCAGTTCAGTAATCGGAATGCCAGCGACCGTCGAATACCTTGCCAGTGGAACCATGGTATCGCCGTGGCCGCCTAATACGAATGCAGTCACATTTTCGACGCTAACGTTCAACTCCTCGGCAATGAAGGTGCGGAAGCGGGCCGAATCCAAGACGCCGGCCATGCCGATTACGCGATTACGGGAGAACTTGCTGAGCTTGAAAGCGGCCTGGGCCATGGCATCCAGGGGATTGGAGACCACAATCAGGATGCAGTTCGGCGAATTGGCGACGACTTTGGCGACGACATCCTGCATGATCTTGAAGTTGGTATTCAAGAGATCATCGCGGCTCATGCCCGGTTTGCGAGCCACGCCCGCTGTGATGACCACGATGTCGGAATTCGCGGTATCGGCATAATCGTTTGTGCCCAAGACATGCGCGTCCCGCTTTTCGATGGGCATGGCTTCAAGCAGGTCAAGCCCTTTGCCCTGGGGAACACCCTCGATCACATCGATCAGCACCACATCAGCCAATTCCTTCGAACTGATCCAGTGGGCAGCGGTCGCGCCCACGTTGCCTGCGCCAACAATCGTCACCTTTTTACGCATAAAAAGTCCTTCCTACGAGTGCGAATTTTATTTACCGATTTTCTGCGGAAAGGAGGGCGCAACAGAGCCCTCAGTCCAACATAATGCAAACTTATTAACGTATCATCGCGGCATGATGAGACGCAACGACTCAGTGGTTGCGAATCGCCTCATCCAGATCGATGTGATTGCTCTCCAGAATGGTGCCCAATGCGCGATCAAGAGCGGAGCGGGATTTGATGTAGGCGCTTCGGGCAGCGACTTCAGCGGAGCGAGCCTGGGCCAGCAGGCTCTCATCCTGCACGATGAAGAAGTTGGCGGAAGCTCCTACGGAGAGCTTTTCTCTCTCGCCGGCGAGCAGCTCTTCCTGATAGATCCGGCTTTGCGCTGCGGCAGTGTAAGCGGAGCGCGCTATCTCGACCGCACGGGTTGCATTTTCCACCTCTTCACGAATCTGGTTCCGTAGCTGTTGAAGACGGGCTTGCATCTGGCGCACCTGTAATGTGTCGCGTGTAGCATCGGCTTGGGCAATACGGTTGCGAAGAGGCAGGCTTACCTGAATGCCGGCTTCAAACAGCTTGGAGGTCCCTGTACCCGAACCCAGCCCTGGAGCGGCTGCCTGTTGCGAGATGGCGTTGATGGATGACTGCCCGAACGCTCCCCGCGTCTGAGCATTGGCGATCAGATCAATCTCCGGCAAGACCTGGTTGCGAGAGCCTTCCAACGTAATTTGGCCGTTGGTTATTTGAATCTCGGCCTGAGCCAGGTCCGCGCGATTCGACAGCGCCTCGGCAACCAGGTCCTCAAGCGGCGCCAGGTTGTCACTCAAGGGAACCGTCAGGGTTTCAGTGGGCAGGATATGCACTCCTCTGAATACCGAATCGGCCGTGCCGTGGCGTGAAAGCTGGTTCTTGAGTGTAATTTCCTGCTGATCGAATAGTCCCTGGGAACGGATCAGGTCGACTTCGGCGGCCGCCACCAGGGCTTTGACGCGGGTCAGCTCCAGGGGTGCGAGCGTGCCCACGTCTACCTGAGCCGTATCATCTTCCAGAAGCTTTTTGGCGGCGTTGAGCGCGTCCTGCTTGAC
>DASZFK010000109.1:0-4315 GCA_035939855.1 Candidatus Angelobacter sp. | reverse complement strand
TGAGAAATACCCGTTATTCGGAAGGTTCTGAATCTTGTTGACATCGCCGGCCATCAATTTGATGCGAGCATTATTGAATTCTTTTCCGCTCTGGTTATCCATCGTTACCCACCCCACCAGATCGATTGTGTCTCCCTTGGGGGGAGCGACCACGTTGTAATCGGCGTGCCAGCTCAAACCCCCGGTGATGTAGCTGAGTTCGCCCTCCGAGGCTCCCGGTTTGTCGGTCTCAAGGACCCAGTCCAAAGTCGGCTTAAGGATGGTGTTATCGCCCAAAGTTGGAAACAACGGCAATCCCGGCAGTGTGAACTGCAGTTGGCCGTTGACCTCGATGATCGACTGGCTCGTAGCGGCGGCATAAGCCGTTTGCTGTTGATAATACTGCTGGTCATGTTGGCTCATCGCCGAATAGTGAGGCACATATCCGCTGCGAATGATCTTGCCTTGAACGATCTCGTTATGCGCCTGGCCCTGGGCATCCACGCGCTGCACCCTGAAGTCGATGGTCTTGCCTTCATTCAGCGAGAGCAGCAGCTCTTGCGAGACCGGATCATTTCGGTAATTCTGCTCCAGGATCTGCAGGGTGCGATGGCCAGTAGGATCGCGCAAAATGACTGAATCCGGCTCGATGTGCGCCGTGGCATCGGTAAAACTCACGCGGTTGATTCCGGTCTTCAGGTCCAATGGAATCATCTGCCGCACTACGGCGAAATCGGCGTTGTAAATGGTGAGCGCCGGCTGGTCGGAAGAGCTCTTTTGGGCCTGGAAATTCGCCGTCAGGAAGCACACAAGAATCAGAAAAGAGATCGTGCGCCGCATATCGTCTCCTTGCTTTCGGTTTGGGTCGCATAGGCGGATTGTAGATTGCCGCTGAAGTAAGAACGCGTTACCGGAATGACTTTGCGTTTCTTATGCCTATCCCTACCCTGATGTTTTTAGGTCCTTACCAGGAGGCGGCACTGTCACCCCCTGCCATTCTCGCCGCGACCAAAGGCACTCGTGTCAATTACTCACTTTCCGCCAGAGAACGCGCTAGCGCAACAAATTTGCATAGTTTGACCAGGGCTGCGGCGTAATGAATAGACACCGTTGCCACTCCCTGAGTTTCTTATGCAGGGCGAATGGTGAGCGCACGGTTCATTGCGCGATTATGGGTAGCGTTACCAAATCATTTGGTATTCATCTCTTCGCCGGCTGCCGCTCTTCGATGGCTGAGCGCAGATAGTTCTTCACATTGTCACTGAGTCGTGAGTTCAGCAGCACCTCTTTCAACAGTTCGACTGGCAACTCATTGGCAAACTGGAGCACGCGAGCAAGGGGGGTATTCTCATTCGCCAACAAGGCCATCTTGATGTCGGTGCGGCGCGACCATTTTTCATGCCGGCACAGAGCGGCTACCAGCAGTTCGGTTCCCTCTTCGGCGCGGACGGCTTTTGCAATATGAGCTTCAGTCATCTGTGGATTCACGAGCGCCGCCCGCATGATGCGCTCTTCCTGGTCGAGCAGCAGTGCTGCCGCTACCCTGCCGGAACATTGCTTAGCCAACGCAAAGCGTTCGCCGGAAGAAATCGTGCCCAAGCGGCCCATCAGCGTTTCTTCAGCCGCACGTTTTACATCCGCAGGCACGGACGGAAACAGGCCCACCTGCATGAGTTCGAAAGCGTAGAGATGGCGGATCACCGGCACCGAGACATGGCGCGGCGTGCGCGGATGCATCACAATTGCCAACCGTACTTTCTTCTGCTTGGCCACCGCGCTGTTCCGATTCATCTCCTCCAGCGCCTCCCGAGGCAAGTCGCGGCGATTGAGCAACGCCAGCGCCAGGTCTTCGGTGAGGCGTGCATCGGCGGCGACTGCAATCAAGACGTCAGAATCCCGCTCATGGATAAGCTGCTCCAGCGGGGCCTCTGGAGGAAGCTTTTTCTTTCGCCCGAGATTAGGATTCGAGGAGAGATTCATTGCGTCTCCCGGCGTCCGAGGGCAATAGCCAGAGCGCCTATCACCGGACGCACCTTGGCCAGATTCACCACCACCCTCGGATGCTTGACTTCAAGAGCAGATTGAAATGATTTTTGGACAACCACCGATCCCTGGAGCACTCCTCCGGCAACGGCCACCCGCACGACTTGTTCCGCAGGCCAGAGACGGATTATCACTGCGCCAGCTAATTCTGCCAACTCTTGCCCGGCCCGCGCCATGATCGTTGCTGCCTCTGGATTCCCTAAGTCTGCAGCCTCCGCGACCGGTTTGGCCAATTCTGAGAACCTGGAGAGCGCACCGGAGTTTGCGATGCGGACCACCTCATCGTGCGTGCTTACGTTCCAACCTTGGGCGACGATCGTGAACATGCCATCGCGCCGACCGGAATCGAAAGCGAGCAACGATTCCGCCACCGCCTCTCTGCCGATCCAGAAAGCCGATCCCTGGTCGGAGGCAATCGCACCCCAACCCCCGGCGCGCGCATGTTCGCCGTGCTCATTGATGCCATAGGCGATGGATCCTGTTCCAGCAATCACCAGCACCCCTGGGCCTCCACCAAAGGCCGCATGATGGGCGACGATGTGATCGCCGATGACTTGCACCTCACAGGCAACAAGCTCATGAATCACCGTTTGCACCCAGGACGCATTGCCGGGAACCGAGGCCCCAGAGATGCCGATACAGATTTGCTCCAGGTCACGCGGTGCGACCCGGGCAGATTGGCAAGTACGCAGGATAGCGTTATGCAAGTTGCGTCGAGCTTCCTCATTTCCCACCTGGGCAACCTTGCAGCTCTCACCTGTGGCCTCGCCCAGCAACGATGCCCCATCGCCGATGGCACAATCGGTCTTGGTACCTCCAGCGTCAATTCCCATGTAGAGTTTCATGGCTAAATACTAATGGCTAACCGCTAAAGGCTAAATACGAATAAGCTAGAAGCCAGTAGCTAGAAGCCAGCAGCTCTTCCATGAACCTCCATACTCTTGACATCGCCATCATCGCCGTATATCTCGTGTGCATCACGATCTTCGGACTGCGGTTCCGCAAATCTCAGCGGTCGTTGCGCGACTACTTTCTGGCGGATCGCGGGATTCCCTGGTGGGCAATCTCGCTCTCCATCGTGGCTGCCGAAACCAGCACGCTTACGATCATCAGTACGCCAGGAATCGCTTATGGCGGGAATTTTGGTTTTCTCCAACTGGTCTTCGGCTATTTACTGGGCCGCGTAGTCATCTGTTTGCTACTCATTCCTCAGTACTTTCGCGGCGAAATGTTCACTGCTTATCAGTTGATCGACCGGCGCTTCGGTAAACACCTGCATCGTCTCACTGCCGGTGTATTTCTTTTGACCCGCGCCGCCGCCGAAGGGGTGCGTGTCTGGGCAATCTCCATTGTGGTCAAAGAGGCGCTGGGCACCAGTGATATTGTCTCGATCGCCATCATCATGGGGCTGACCCTGATTTACACCTTCGAAGGCGGGCTGGCGGCAGTCATCTGGACCGATGTTATTCAGATGTTCATTTATGTTTCCGGCACCGTGATTGGGTTCTACACAATCACTCATCTTATCCCGGGAGGCTGGCAGGCAATTCATACAGCCGCGGCGGCCGCGGGAAAACTCCAAGTCTTTAATTTCTCGTTCAACCTCTTTACGACCTATACGTTTTGGGCAGGGCTTATCGGCGGAATGTTTCTTACCACCGCCAGCCACGGCACAGACCAGCTCCTGGTCCAGCGCCTGCTGGCTGCGCGCAACGAGCGTGAGTCGAAGCTTGCACTCCTTTCCAGCGGAGTGGTCATCCTGGCGCAATTCACGCTGTTTCTGCTGGTCGGCGCGGGACTGTGGGCGTATTACACACTCTTCCCTCCAGCTACACCATTTCCCAGCACCGACAGGATCTTTCCCAGATTCATCGTTCAACACGTGCCGCATGGAATCTCCGGCCTGCTCATTGCTGCAATCCTGGCCGCGGCAATGTCGAATCTGAGTGCGGCTTTGAATTCACTTTCCTCGACAACCGTCATCGACTTTTATTCCCGGCTTCGTCCCGATAGCTCAGACCGTAGCCGCGTGTCGGTCTCGCGGGGTGCAACCGTGTTCTGGGGGATCGTTCTCTTTGCTTTAGCAATGGCTTCTCGTGGAGGAGGCAAGGTGCTCGAAACAGGACTGGGCATTGCATCGGTTGCGTACGGTGGATTACTGGGCGTGTTCCTGCTGGGAGTCCTTACTAAGCGTGCCAGGCAAACGGGCGCCATGATCGGGATGCTTTGCGGCCTGGCTCTCAATTTCTATATCTGGCGCTGGACCAAAGTTCCATTCACCTGGTATGTAACC
>DASZFK010000108.1:0-6967 GCA_035939855.1 Candidatus Angelobacter sp. | reverse complement strand
AGGAGCCTAGCTCTTCGTAACAACGCACTTTATGGCCCATTCGCCCGAGGGCCCGCACCAGCCCACGCAGGAAATGGGCGTTGCCGTGGTTCCAATCTGAAACCAGCGAATGGCAAAACAGTGCAATATTGAGTTGGGAGTTCATGCAGTCATCGCAGCCACAGGCGCGAGCGCGTTATAGACGTTCACGTAATCATCCACCATGCGCTCCGCATTAAATTTCTGACGGGCATGGTTGTAGGCCAGATTCGCATACTTGATGCGTAGTTCCGGCTCTGCAATCAATGGTTCCAGCGCCTGGCGCAGGCTTTGGGCATCGTTGTTGCGAAAGAAGACCGCAGCTCCCTCCCACAACTCACGGAAAGGAGCAATATCGCTGGCTACAAGAGCGCAGCGCGAGAGAGCAGCCTCCAAAGGCGCCAGGCCAAACGGCTCGTAGCGGGATGTGGCCGCGTAGATGGGGGCCCTGGCAAAGAGCTGGCACAACTGTTTCTCATTTTGGTGCGGCTCGAAATGTATGCCGTACCGCGCATCTTTTTTGTCGGGAGCGGCGCCTTTCGACTCCGGGTGATGGTCCGAGCCGGCAATGGTGACCGGAGCAGGCATCTCTTGTTGTAACAGAAGTCCAGTGTTTTTCCCGCTGTCCCAAATTCGTCCTACAGTCAAAATCAATTCGTCCTTACTCAGATGAGGATTGAATAGTAACGGATTCCGTCCATTGAAGACGACTAAACCCCAAAGGGGCGTGACATAGTGCTTTGCAACCTGTTCCAGCATCCACTTGGATGGTGCGACAACCGCGTTGGCTTTAGCTATCCCGCGGGAAACGATAGCCCGATACCATTGGGTCCAGTCCGATTCCGGCGGTTCCTGCTGGCGTACTTCCCTCCACCAACCGACTACGTCACTATGGGCGACAACAACCCGGGGCACGTTGCAAGGCAGCGCCCCGTAATAAAACTGGCTCAAATGCAAGAGATCGGGCTTAGTCTCCCGAACAATGGATAGCAGATAGTCGGCGGAGGCGGCCAAGTCCGGCTCGCAATCCTGCATCCATTCCAGTTTGAAGGCTGTGGGGCGATAGTCCAGTCCAGCAAGGCCATCCATCCACTCCGTCTGTTCCGGCCTGGGAATGTCACCAAAGCTGACCAGGGTCACCTTCAGGCCGCGACGAATCAGGCCAGGAACCAGTTCCCGCGTGTAGGTCCAAACACCACCGATGGTATCAGCGGTGACTAAGATATGCATTTTCCAGGTCCTTGTTTTGGCACGATTGGAGCAGAAAAAATGGGCACACCTTCACCTGCCAATACGCCAAATGACGTTGGATGCCTGGGGCGTTTGCGGTTTTGCCTGCCAATCTTCCATTAGGGCGGTTACCGGCGGTTTTCTTTTCCGATCGCCTCAATCATCACCGACTCGTCTTTTGGCGGGCCGTGTGCAGCATATTTTTGTACTGCCCACTGCGCAAACTCGGCGAAGTCTTTGGCATGGCGGGGCGGGCTGCTATAGTGCGGGGCCACACCCAGGTGCTCAGGGGTAAAACATAGAGTCAAGGTGACATCAAAGGGATCAAGGGCCTGCATCTGGTGATCAAACCAGGCTTCGGCGTTGGGACGAAACCAGTCTGCCCAGCTAATGCCAGTGCGTACATATTGAACGTCCAGTTTCTTGAGCCATTCGACGGCGCGCTCTAATCGCGGGTCCTCATAATGGAACCACTGGCAGATGCCCAGCCCCTTAGGAAAGCATCCAGCGGCTTGCTTAGGGGAACCATCTTCTCGCAGAATTCCCATGTAGTAATGCCGGTAATAAGCGCTACCCTCGGACTCTTTGTGGCGGGTGGTGGCCGTCCAGGTTGCCGGCAGGTCCATCAAGCTGTACCAATGCACACGCTCGACTGTATGCAGCAGAACCTCGGCCGTTTTCTGAATCCCAAAGACCTGGACTTCTTCAGCGCCAAAGGAAGACACACCGGCCTCGGAAACCCACACCGGCTTGCGCGTAACGGCCCGAATCTCCTCGATCTTTTTGGGCCAGTCGTGAATGCTCCAGTGGTTCCAGTCGAGGGGAAATCCGTGAACTGAAACAATATCGACTGCATCCAGGACCCCATACGAGCCCAGGAGTTCGATAAAATTCGGATCAATAGGAGAAATGCCGCCTAGCGCTATCGGCAGCTCCGGATTCTGCCGGCGTATGACTTGGCTGGCCGCAATCACCATTTCAGCGAACATCTGCCAGTCAGGGTCGATCTTGAAATCCCAATGAGAAAGGTTATTAGGCTCATTCCACAGCATGACTGCTTCAAGCATTCGTCACCTTGTAGATTTTAGTTAAACAGCGTGAGGTAAACATTCCATGAATGCGTTGCACATCCCGCTGGATTAGACTGTCGCAGGCCGCCCATAGGATGTCTGAGTGAATCCTAATAGGACAAACGAGGGCGCAAAGGGACAAACCACCCGAGCCTTACTCTTTGCGGATGTGGATTTCTCCCCGGTCGGTGTGGAGGTGAATCTGTGGACCGCCCTTGCCTACAGTCCCTCGCGCGGTAACATCCCGGTTGTGGTGGTCGCTGCTGATGTTGAGATCGAAGTCGCTTTGGATGTTACCGTAATTGCTTTCTGCATCCACCTGGAACCCGGAATCTGAGGGGACCTCAACAATGATCTGGCCGCGCTGGTTGTCGACATCAACTCTTCCCAGAGGAGCTTTCAGATGGAGCTCCACTGGAGCATTGCGGTCTTCGATTTGGACATCGCCATCGAGGTTCTCAAGTTCCACGTTCTTTGACGAGGTTCTCAGGCGAAATGGCCCAGTCAGCGAACTGGCATGGAGGCTGCCAGACTCCATGTTGAGGTCGCCTTCGAGCTTGCTAAACTGCATATCCGTGCGATCGCTTTTGAAGCTGACCTGCTTTCCGATACGTGCCAGTTCCGTAGTGTTCCAGTAGCTTCCATTGAGAGCCACCAGGCCGGTCACATCAGAGATGTCGGTCCGAAGCACGCTTCCGCTTAGCGTCACGTCGCCATCTACATGTTTGACAGTCACATTGCCTCGCCGCACTTTGAGCGTTGTGTTGCCTTTGATGTTCTCAGCGGAAATGCTTCCCCTTACAGATTCCAGGTCAACCTTGCTGCCTCGGTCCGAAACCTGGATATTGCCCCGGCTGGTAAACAATGAGATAGGAAAATTTTTGGGTACCTGCACATCGAGATTGAAGCGGCCATGGGTGAATTTATCGCCGGTAAGATCCAGCAGCCAAATATCTCCGCGCTGCTCGAACTTAGGATTGGTGGCATCATCCCGGCCCTTGGCTTCACTTTCGGAGTCGCCAAACAGAGATTTGTGCACGATCACATGAGTTTGGTCATCGGAACTGGGAGTGACATTGAGGTCTCCACGTGAGACCAGTATCTTGACCGGCTTCCCAGGCTCGATGGTTTGGGCGAAGCTATTGGTGAATTCATAGCGGTTGCTAAACCAGCTAGAGAAATCATCGTCGTCGAAGTTGACATCGCCATCTAATTCTGACCAGTTCACATTCCGGGCCGCGGAAGCTCCCATGCCCACGATGATCAGAAGAATCAGAAGGAAGACGCTGCCGGCGCCGATTCTGGGAGCAGCATAACCTTTCTGACGGGCCCAGATCTGTTCAACCAGCTTGCAAACTCCCCAAAGGATTAACAGGACCGGCCAATAACGGCTGAACCACCACCACCAGTTAGGAATAACGCCCATATTACGGAGCAAGAACAGGACGCCGATGCCGACCAGCAACATCGGTCCGAAAAGCGAGCGAGGGCGGAAGTTTGGGTTTGGATTCGGGTTTGGATTTCCATTGCTCATGATGTCACCTGCGAATTATTTTGTTGCCCCGAATTTGCGGGGGCCGATCCTGGTTGTACAGAAGGCTGTTGCGCAAAAGGTTGAAGATGGCCTTCGGTCGAAGCGTTGTGCCGGGCAAACAGCAGAAGGCCAATCACAATCAGGATTGCGGGGGAGCTTACGTCGAAGTCCACAAGCCCATAATTGTCCAGGAGAAAAAGAAAACCTAAGGTGATCAGGATTCCTGCACCCATGAGGCTGCCGAATCTGCATCTCTGGCATGGGCACGTACGGTTTCTGACGTAGATGCTCATCGAGTGCTCCTTGAATTGACGCCTGCAGTCCGCTTATATGCGATCCATAAACCCAGGCCAATGAGTAGAAGAGGCCACATGCGGCCAAAGTGAAACAACCCCATATTATTCAGCAAAAAGATCACTCCAATTCCTATCAGGATCATCGCGCCCATGGGAGCTTTATCGCTGGCAGGCGGTAAGGTGCCCGCCGGCGGATTCATGGCAGAGGGATTCGGTGCTGTGGAATCGGAAATACCACTCAACGGCACAGACGACCCAACGGATGCCGCAGGTGGCGATGCTTCATGAATGCCGATAAGGCGATGGATACCCAGCAAATCCGGATCAGGCAATCCCAGTTGCCGGGCGTGCGCGGTCTTATAGGCGTCAAACACCATATAAAACCAGAAGAACACAACCGCCAGCCCAAATATGTTGTTGACATGGTTGGCGATGACGATCAGCATTCCAAGTATCGCGACATGAATAAGGGCCTTCGCAAACTGGCCGTTATACATGGCTCCCACGCCCGGAATCATGCCCAACATGGTCGCCACCGCCGGATTCGGCGAGCCGGATGGCACAGCTTGAGCGACTGGCACGCCTACAGGGGGCGGAGTTGATGACTGCAAACGAGCAGCGATACACGGTTCACAATAGATGGCCCCCATGACATCGCGCTTGCAATCTTCACACAATGCCTTCCCGCATGTGCGGCAATAAGCCGACACGGTGGCTTGAGGATGGTTGGCGCAATTCATAGTGAGGCTCCTTCGTTGCTTGGCTTGGTATACGCGATAACGCTGTTGTCATGCTCCTGGCTGTAATCGTCATGCCTATCGGGCTGTCCACTCGTGTCGTTATCGCGGCTTTTATCCTGCTTTTGCTGCTCTGCTGGTTTCTGGTCGTTCTCGGGGGAACCGGCAGCTTTTCTCAATTCACGTACCCGCGTCTGGATCTCAACCACAAAACGCAGGTTGTCGTAGTACTTCACAACCTTGGCTTCCACCTGGGCAAACTCGAGGACCACGGCTTTCTTAAGCGAACTTGGCCTCAAATCCAGGCGAGCCAGATCACTGATTCTTACCCCTGCCAGCGAGAGCGTCAGGGTCAGGGAAAAGAAGGCCATGGCAAACGAGGTGACAAAGCGCGGCTGGACCGCTCCTGTAGCGATAGGCCGCACTGAATTCCATAAGCTTCGCAGCCATCGGGTCACGCCGCCCAAAGTTCTGGCGCGCTCCTGTTCCGCCTCCGCCATGGAGGTCGCCGCCAGGATGTTATGAACCAGGTTGGTGGGCGGCGCGACCTCTTCCAACTCGCGCAGCCAATTCACCCCCTCCTGGGCTTCAGCCAGCATTGGACCGCAGATCGAGCAGCTTTGGCCATGGGCTTCAAAGGGCTGACGGCTCTCTTCCGGCAGTTGCCCCTCCACAGCATCGGCCAATAGTGCTTCGAACTGACTGCACTGAATCTCGGATTGGAACCCTCGGTTATCCATTGCCTGCCTGCTTTTTATTACGAGAAAGTAATCTCGCTAGTTCCATTCGCCCACGGTTTATTCGGGATTTGACCGTACCTTCTGGGACTTTAAGGATGTGGGCGATCTCCTTGTAATCCAGGTCTTGTAAGTCCCTTAGAATCACTGCTTCCCGGAGGTCGGGCGAGAGCCGGACGAGGGCCTGTTGCACCATCTTTTGGTTCTCCTTGCTGGCCAGCCGGTCGTCAGGGCTGGGGGCGCTATCCGGAAGGCGGTCGCTGAGAGACAGAGAATCTTCCTCTTCACGAAGCCCGGCGTCAATAGAATCGGTCAATCGGTCCTGGCGGCTGCGCCGAAAATGATCGACCAGAAGGTTGCGAGTGAGGGTAGTCAGCCAAGTCGTGAACGCGCCTTTTTGGACATCATAGGTGCCCAGGGTGCGATAAATCTTGATGAATACGTCTTGCGTTAGGTCTTGAGCATCGTCGGGAGAGCTGGTGAACCGGTAGCAGAGATTGTAGATGCGACGGCTGTGAAGACGCACGATTTCCTCCCAGGCTGTGGCATCGCCACCCAGGCAACGGCGAACCAAGAGCCCGGTCTGCTGATCTTCCACGCAGTCCTCCCAAACATGGTTGTACGTTGAAAGCGATGGCTCAGTTCGATTTTAAAGGTAACCTATTCTTTATGAACAAATTCGGCGGTGGTAGCGTTCACAATTACCGACAATTTGGGGGAGACATCCGTCCCCCCATAGCCGACGCGCCATTTTAGCTGGTTGGCTTGTGGGTTCCAATCGAGCACATATTTCACCCGTGCGGTCGGATCTTTTGCCAGCAACTGCTTGCCACCGTGGGCCTGGGCCACTTCGAAGGCCTTGTCGGTATCTACCTTCAGAAACCCCAATTGGAAGGGTTGAGTGGAGCGGTTGGACGCGTCAAAGGGTTCGGCAGCGCCATGGTCGATGCCGCGCGGAATGTCGGGGTCGGAGAGGCCTGACCATGTGAAGACCTCTTCTTTCGAAGTGCTGGATGAGGCAAACGTGGCTTTCCATAGGCCTGATTTGCCATCCTGTCCATTGCTTTCCTTGGTTGGCTGCGATTCCAGCCGCATGGGTAGCGCGTCCGGCGCCCAGAAACGCGCCGCTGGTATTAGCCTCTGTAAGGCGATCCGTCCGCTGGACAATTCAGTCGCAGGCGGTTGCGGTTTGCTGGACTCCTTCCCTGAATTACTGCTACAGCCAAGCAGCATCGCAAAAAACAGGAAAGACAGACTGGCTCGTTTCATAAGGCCCTTTCTGTTTGAGTTTCTTGGATCTCGAATAGGTTGGACGAGGGGAATTGGGTAAATGGGTAATTTGGTA
>DASZFK010000107.1:0-5993 GCA_035939855.1 Candidatus Angelobacter sp. | reverse complement strand
CGGCGCTAACCATTACAGCGGCCAACAACATCACGATTACAGGAGATATACTCTACAAGAGCGAGCCAGTCACTCTTACGCAGACAACCCAGAACGGCCAGAGCGTCCCTGCAGACACATTGATTCCCGCCAATAACCACCAACAGGCGTTGGGAATCTACACCGCGAGTGGAGACATACAGCTCAATAACAGCCAATCCAACAACAACCTGGAGATTGATGCCTCGCTGGCGACAATTTCCCAGAACGGATCGGGTGGTATAAGCAATATTGGAAACCAGATCAATACATTGAACATCGTTGGCGGGCGCATTCAGAACACGATCAAGAACATCAACACCATCACCCGCAACGTTTTGTTCGACCGCAGGTTTGGCGGGAGTTTTGGACCTCCTTTCTTTCCGTCGACCACGGTCACGAATGGCAGCGTTTCCTCCACGATTCCCGTTATAACGGCCCAGCGGGTGCAATGGGTCAATGAAACCGCCTTCTGAGCGTAGATCAGGCGCCAATAACTCGAAGGACGAGAGGACGGCGCTTGAGCGCAGGCGCCGGGCTAATGGTGTAGCTGGAGTGAATCAGGGATTGGGCTTCTTCCAAGCGATGATTGCGATTGTAGTGCATGGTGCATAGTGGCTCACCGGCTTCAACCTGGTCGCCAACCTTTTTGTGCAGGATGATCCCAACAGCCGGATCGATGTTGTCCTCTTTCCTCTCCCTTCCGCCTCCCAGCACCAAGCTTGCCACGCCAATTTTCTCGCAGTCCATGCCGGTTATGATTCCTCTGCTGGGACTAAGGACCTCGACCTGGCTCCGGGCTTGAGGCAAGAGCGAGAGATCATCCAGGGATTGGTCATTCCCATTCTGCAAACGAACAATTTCCTGAAACTTTCGGAAAGCTGCCCCGCTCTCGATCAACTCAGCAGCGACTTGCTTGCCGGCTTCAAGGTTGGCGGCGCGGCCGCCGAGATAGAGCATCCATCCGGCAAGCTCATTGCACAGACTGACCAGATCGGGCGGACCGCCCCCCTTTAAGACTTCGACTGACTCGACTACCTCGAGAGCGTTGCCCACGTAGCGTCCAAGCGGCTGGTCCATATCGGTAATCAGAGCGACCACTTTTTTGCCCATGCGCTCGCCGGTTTCCACCATCAACTCGGCGAGGTGGACCGCATCCGCTTCACTCTTCATGAACGCGCCCGAGCCGGTCTTGACATCGAGCACCAACGCATCGATGCCCTCCGCCAGTTTTTTGCTCATGATGGAGGCGCATATCAAAGCCGGGCTTTCGACGGTTCCGGTCACATCGCGCAAGGCATACATCTTCTTGTCCGCAGGAACGATGCTGCTCGTCTGCCCGATAAGGCAACAACCACAGGTAGCCAGGACATCGCGCATGGCGCCCGCCGAGAGATTCACGTTGAAGCCGGGAATGGCTTCGAGCTTATCCAGTGTGCCTCCGGTGTGACCCAGTCCGCGACCGCTGATCATAGGAACAGTCACTCCTCCGGCGGCAACAATAGGCGCGATAATCAGCGAGGTCTTATCGCCAACCCCGCCGGTCGAGTGCTTGTCCACCTTGGCGCCCGACAGAAAGCTCCACTCCAGTACCTCGCCGGAATTCAGCATCGCGCCGGTAAGCGCGGCGATCTCAGCGCGTGTCATTCCTCGCAATAACACAGCCATCAGCCAGGCCGACATCTGATAATCAGGAAAATCACCTGCCGTGTAACCCTTCACAATGAATTCAATTTCGGCGGTTGCCAGCTCGTGGCCGTCACGTTTCTTGCGGATGAGGTCGACGATGCGCATGGTGGGGATTATAACGATTGGGTAATTGGGTAAGTTGGTAATTGGGTAATTTCGGGACTGGCTTTTCAGGTTCTTTCTAGAACTCCAAGTTTTTTTCCGAGTTCTTCCAGAGCAATACGAGCATCGTGAACACGGCCTTCTTCCAAGTCTTTAATGCCTCCGCGGATAGCTTGCAGAACTGCATATCGATTGAGTTGATCGTTCAACCCACCACCGCCTGCCTTTGGGATGTCCCATGGTGCGCTAACTCTCATAAGCTTTTCAAGCCGCGGATTACGGGCTGGACGCTTATCCAATAGGGCGACAAAACGACGGGACTCTTCTTCCGGCAAGACAAAGCATAGGCGATCAAGAGAGCTGTTGGCATCAAGGCGCTCCTTATTGCGCATGGGATTCGATCTTTTGTTGTGCCCCGGCTTCTTAGACATCCTCATAGGCTAAAGCATTCCGGCAGCAATTGGCGAATGGTGCTCTCTTGGATGCCGTCTTGCCCCTGGTACCAGACAACGGCATCTGGGCCGAATTCGGCGATTACCTGGCGACAGGCTCCGCACGGAGAACAGGGTGCATCGTGGTCATTGACTACGGCTACCGCTCGAATCTTCACGTTAGCTCCTCCTAGTTTCGATACTGCGGTAAAGATGGCGGAACGTTCGGCACAGTTGGTCAAGCCGTAGGAGGCGTTCTCGACGTTGCATCCGGTAAAAATCTCGCCGTTTTCAAGAAGGATGGCGGCGCCGACTTTGAAGTTCGAATAAGGAGCATAGGCATTTTGCTGAGCGGCACGGGCGAGGTTGAGTAACTGCTCTTGGGTTGGATTTGGAGGTTTATTCATGGATTGGGTAAATGGGTAATTTGGTAAATGGGTGATTTGAAAACAATTCGAGGAATTCTAACAGCGGCGAGAATGAGGCCCACCCCTGCGCATGGAGAGATGGCGTTACACATGATGAGGCACGCAGCAAATTTATTGTGCCGGTTAATTGCCTTGCTTCTCTGGATTCATCTTAGACGCAACCTTTACGCCTGCCAAACCATTGATGTATCTGGCGATACCTTTATATAGAGACTCAGCGATGCGCTGGCGGTACTCGTTGGTCCTCAGCTTCTTCTCGTCGGATGGATTGCTGACGAACGAGATTTCGGAGAGGATCGAGGGCATATTGGCGCCGATCAGGACGATGAATGGGGCCTTCTTGACGCCGCGGTCTTTGATTCCTGAGTTTTTCGTCCCCAATCCGCTATACAGCGACTTCTCGACATCAACCGCGAACTCCCGCGATTCTTCAATCTTCTCTTTGAGAGCAATCTTTTTCACCAGGTCCTGCAACTCGTGAATGGATTTCTCCGAGACCGAATTCTCACGGGCCGCAACCTCCAAAGCATCGGCGGATGAGGTAAAGTTCAGATAATAAGTCTCGATTCCCCGGGCAGAGGCATCGCTGCTGGAATTGGCGTGGACGGAGATGAAAAGATCTGCCTGCTCCTTGTTGGCAATAGCGGTCCTGGTTTCGAGCGGAATAAACGTGTCGTCTTCGCGGGTGTAGACTACCTCAGCGCCCAGTCGCTCTTCCAGCAGCTTGCCCAACTTGAGTGCGACATCGAGCACCAGATCTTTTTCCATCAGGCCATTGGGGCCGATGGTTCCGGTGTCGTGCCCACCATGTCCGGCGTCCACTACGATTTTTCCAATCTTCAAGCCCAGGGCGCGAATCAGGGAGCGCTCGCCGGTCGCCGTAGGAGCAGCGACGCGAGCTACCGGATCAAGAGACTTCCGGTTCTTCCTGGTTTCAGTATGCGGCGTAACCGCGTGGAATGTTGGAGCCGTAGTTGGCTTGCTGGTCGCCTTATCGGATTGTTCGATCTTTTCTATTTTCTTGTCTTCAGCCTTGGCGCTCTCCGCTCCCCCAACCTCTTTCGATTTTTCTGATGACGGCGTTTCCGGCGAAAGTTTTTCCGGCGACTTCAGCGGCCGAATTGGTGTGTCGTTGGCGGCGATTTCCACTTTTGCCTGCTCAAGTTTGCCGGGCGGAACAGTTTTCCGTTCGTATACGTTTTTTTGTTCGCCTTCATGCGGCTTTGCGGGATTGGTGGAGTCTGCCGATGCGGTATCAGCCACAGTCTCAGGCGATTTTTGCTTCGGGACTACAACTTCGGCTGGAGCTTCGCCTTTGGCCTTTCCCGCTACCTGCTGTGCCGGATGTTTTCCATGGATGTCGATAATCAGGCGATACGGATTAGGCAGCAGGAATGCTGAATATTCCATTACATCATCGACATCGAGAACGACCCGGGCAAGATTAGGTTTGTACTGGGCCACGCGGATCTTGTGCAGGAACCCGTCATCCACATCAAACGACTTGCCCACCAGATCGGAAGCCAACTTGGCGCCGTGCAGGTCAAAGAAGATGCGATCCGGATGGGGCACTCGTCCGGCCTCATATTTGACTTCCTGCTCCAGGTCGATGGCGACCCTGGTGTAATCGGGCGTGGACCAATGCCGAATGCTGGTCAAAAGTGGCAGGCGATGGCGTTCATTTTTGCTTTCCGGCGAGGTATCGCTTTGTTCATTGATATCGTGATCTGCGGCACTGACATTCTTGGCCTTGGGCGATGCTTCCTCAGTTTTCCGCGATTTGTTTTTCGAAAGCTTCACGCCACTGGCTTCGGCGTCGATGTCGTCGAGCGTTTTGCGCGCCTCAGCCGCCATGGTGCTGTGGGGATAGTGCTTCAGGTATTCCTGAAAAGTAGCTTTGGCCTGGGCAGCGTCATCCAGATCGTCGTGATAGATCTGAGCGATAGTGAAAAGTGCCTCGGCGCGCAGTTTGCTGCCAGGATATTCACGGCGCAGGAATTCCAATTGGCCAATGGCATCTTTGAAGCCCTTGGGATCGCTGAACACCCGGCCCTGCTCATCTAACAATTCGGCCACTGCCAACGCTGCCGCATCCGCCTTGCTTGAATTGGGAGCGAGGTAATAGACCTTGCGGTATGCATCCAGGACGCGCTGATAATCCTTTCGAGTCCGTTGCGATTGGGCCCTGCCTCCCAGCGCCTCGCGCATTCGCTCCGCCGTCTGGAATTGACCAGCGGCCACCAGTTTTTTCTGCTTGACACTGCGGCCATAAGCAGGCGCGAGCGGCAGGCACGCCGACAGGGCAAGGACCAAGAACCGGGCGAGATATCGAGTTCCAGATTGCATACTTCTTAGGGCTACGTACTAAAATTCTATCGTGAGCCTCTGGCTGATCCGGAACTAAGTTCGCCTTTAGTCGTTCGAAAAGACGAGATGTCCTTCAGAATCGCGGGAGATATGAATCTCCGGGGTCAGAGGCCTGACAAAAGGCTGTCCCTGGTAGAGGTTCGTGATCTTGCGCACATACTCACGGGTCTCACGGTAGGGAGGAATGCCTTTGTTTCTATTAACCGCTCCGCTGCCGGCGTTATAAGCAGCGAGTGAAAGCTCCAGGTTGCCGTTGTAGTTTTCCAGCAGCGATTTCAGATGGCGCACGCCGGCATCAACGTTCTCATTTGGATCAAACACATTGGCAACGTTAAGGTTGCGGGCAGTGTAGGGCATGAGCTGCATCAGCCCCCGGGCTCCCTTGCTGGAAACCGCGCGGGGATTGAAGTTGGACTCCACCTTGATCACAGCCCGCACCAGGTTGGCATCCACACCGTGACGTTTGGCCGCAGAGTCAATTGCTTTCTCCACCGATTCAGAGGTGATCTGTTTTCCCTTCACCAAGTCCTCAGTCTCCGGGGAAAAGTTTCCAGAGCTGGGGTGAGTACCTGATAAGACGGGGGCAGAGGCCACAAAGGTTGTTACCTCCTGGGCCGCTTGCTTGGCCGCCTTCATGGTGCCCACCGAAGGCGTAGGAACCGACTTCCATCGGTTTTCCGTACGGCTCCAATAGATCAATTTCCTGTAACTTGGCCTGGATTTTGTAGAAGCAACAGAGGAAGCCGCCGAGGAAGCCGAAGATGAGCCATGAACTTGCGGTTCTTCGTTGTTGACCCAAACAGGCCGGCCATGATCATCGTGAATGGCCACCATGCTTTGCGCCCGGCTTTGCTGGTTGATTGCCATGACCGACGCACATATCAGGAAGGTAAGTAGGTTTGTTTTCATCGCGATAATGGCATTTAATACCAGTTTTCAGGCCAAAGCTATACACCGA
>DASZFK010000106.1:0-3774 GCA_035939855.1 Candidatus Angelobacter sp. | reverse complement strand
AAATCGCAACCCCGGCTAGCTGCTTGGGTGTACGGGCTACGATGCTAAAAGTGGAGCTTGGGTGACTTTGAGTTATTGGATTCATAGCGCACTCTCAATATCCTTTCCCGGTAAGCCATGCGAGCAAGCCAGGAGGGTCGTTCATGACCGCCTTTGGATCAAACATCGGCCAGATATACGCGAGACCTTCACCGTCAAGGCGAAAGTAATTGTGTAATGTGTATAGAACGCCCTTGGTCGTCGTCATTTGCCACACGCCGCTCGCGTTGGGGAAGTCGACGCAAGTATGCAAAATGCTTACCTTGGAAACACGAGTGGAGACACCGCTTACGAATTTTGTGACGTCTTCACGGCCTTTCATGGTGATGCCGCTGATCGGGCTCAGGAACTCGATACTCGACGAGAATTGAACGGGAGCAAAATCTTTGGTCCCAAATGCCCCAAAATATGTTTCAAGGATGGTGCGATACTGCTCTTTACCCAGTTCTTTGGTCGTCTTGGTTGTCATAGTTAACCTTCTCCTCGCCCTAAATGGTATAGTGCAGATCACCTGCGAATCGTTTCAGGGCCAAGTGTTTTTTGTGAAACAACCCTGAAAGTTTTATTGATTCACAGTTGGAGATTAGAGGATTTACCGTTTTGCTTGTAGACCTCTGTTCGAACTTTTACTTGGACCATGGTTGTACAGATGATGATACAGAAACTCTCTGGAAGACATGTGCACATTGCGGCAAGCGGCCGAACAAAACTTTTCTTGAATGGTCAATAAAATCCACAGGTCCTTCAAGGCACACTCTCTTCAGCAGGTTTCACCTTGCGAAATGATTTAAAGAGCAGGATATCGTAAAGGACTTTGGCGCCTCCTCCGACCAGCAATGGCGCTGAAAACGAAAACACTTGCATCATCAATCCTGCCACGCCCGATCCGACCGCCCAAAAGATATTGCGAGCCAGGTTGGTTATTCCGCTTGCGAAAGTTCGTTGACTCGGTGTGACAAGCGCTGCCACATAGGATTGGCGTGTGGGAACATCCATTTCGACCAGCGCCTCGCGACACAGGAAAAGCACCACTGCCCATTTCAAAGAAGGTGCAAATGGTATAGCCATGAGGAACAAGCTAGAGGGCAGGTGGGTAAACACCATCGTATTGACAAGTCCGATACGGCCAGCGAGCCATGCTGCACCAAGGTGTGAACATGCGTTCAGGATGTGCACAGTAAAAAAGACGATTCCCAACTCCTGTTCAGTAATTCCGAAACGCCGGAAAAACCAATAGGCTACTAAAGCATCGGTTAGAAATCCCCCACCGAAAGCGTCCAACGAAAACAAAGCCGTGATCTTTGCGACCACCTTTCCTCCACCGGACATGAATGCCATTTTGGTCAATGCTGGCCTTGTAGGGTGATCGACTTCTACTGCACGGGAGAGAAACAAGTAGACGGCAGCTACTAAAATGCACAGCGCAGCATAGCCGAGAAATACGACTCGATAGGAGGTTAGTACTGAGACGAACATCCTGTGCTGAAGAATCAACGGCAACCCGGCACTCAATGCTCCCAGTGATCCTCCCGCATCCAGAAGGACGTTGTACCAAGCCAGGCTCCATGTACGCCTGATATTCGCAACCAGTCCGGGGACCATAGCCTGATCCAAAGCGAAAGCTGCCGAGCGGTCAGTACCCGTGCCATTCAGCATTCCGCCGAATGCCATGGCCGCCAGAATGGGCAAGTTCGGTGATAAAGCTAAAGCGATACCACCCAAGGCACTCAACAAAGAGAGGAGAACGACAAACCATTTGCGGCCGATGCGGTCGGCGGCAACTGTCATCACGATGGTCGCAGCAGCCGAACCAGCCAATCCCATTGCAATAATGAAACCTATTGCATTTGACGATAGCCCCGATCTAAAAAGGTAAATTCCCAGGATTACGCCGATCAAACCCACTCCAAATGAGCGGAGAAAGCCAGCAGCGTTGACTAGATAGAGATCTCGTTTGGCGTCAGGCTTCATTGTCTTTGTGAGTATACTTTGACAATGACTCCACGAACTGGCGTCGCCTCACCGGCTTGGCCCGCTCGCCTGATCGCTGAGTTGGATGCCGCGGACCAACGGGCCAAACAACTGGTGACTGGGCTTACTCCAGAACAGCTTAACTGGCAGCCACAGCCGGGCGCATGGAGCGTGGGACAATGTCTCGAACATCTGTGCGTCGCCAACGAAGTGTATCTGCCGGCCATTTCAACTTCGTTAGCGGAGAAACCGGTATCTCCTGTCCAGGAGATCACACTCGGGTGGTTTGCGCGATGGTTCATTACCAGCTTCATCGCGCCGTCTCCTCAGACCAGGCGCGCGCGTGCACCGAAGAAGATCGTGCCCGGCGCGCGAGTGGAGCCTTCAATTCTGGAGCGCTTTCTGAAAAGCAACATGATGGCACGCGAACTTATTCGCCAGGCTGGTAATTACGATGTAAACCGCATCCGGTTCAAAAACCCATTATTATCCCTGCTGCGTTTCACGGTGGGAACCGGGTTGGAGATTGTTTCCAAGCACGAACAGCGACATCTATTGCAAGCAGAACGCGTGAGGATTTTAATTTCTAATTTCTAATTTGTAATTTTTGGGGATTGAGAAGTTGGTAGCTTTTCACTTCGGCGTTGCCTCAGTGCAGGCTACTTCGGTGTTACGTCAGCGCTGAGTACTGCGGATCTCTTCGATTTCTCTTTTTGGGAAACCGGCAGAACAATCTTAAATGGTCTACGGCGATCCTGCTTTTAGTTTACGGATGGCGGGGTGAAGGACGCCCTGGCCTGGAGGATGCGCCTGCAGCCCCCAGCCGGTTGAGACGGTCTCTTGCTTGTATCGCTTCAGGACTCTTGGGATAGCGGTTGATCAGGCTTTGCAGTTCTTTGACTCCGGCATCACGCTGTCCCAGTTCCAGAAACGCAAAGCCTTTTTTAAGCTGTGCCGCCGCATTCTTGTTGCCGCCGGGAAACTGATCCAGGACGTTGTTGTAATCCTTAATCGCGGATTGGTAATCCCCAGCCCGGTACTCGATTTCTCCAATGTAAAACTGGGCATTTCCGGCCAGGTCGGTGTTCCCGTAGTATTGGAGGTATTGTTTGAATTCAGACAATGCCAGATCGTTTTTGCCGGCATTGAAATCGCGCAGAGCGTCGTTATACAGCCCATCGGCTGGTGGAGCCTGGTTTTGCGCAGGTTGAGCATTGGCGGGCGTGGCCCCCGGTTGTGCCGCGGGCGGGGCCTGGATGTTCTGGACCGTGCCTTGCAGATCGTCCAATTGCTTGGTGACCTTGGCCAGTCGCGCCTTGAGCTCATCCACGGCGTCATGCAGCGACTGCACCTGTCCGGAAAGCTGGTCAACCTTGCCGGCCGAATCATTGTTCTGCTGCTGCAGCGTCTTCGAGAGGCTGTCGATGGTGCTGCCCATCTTGTTGACGCTGTCGGTTTGCTGGGTAACCATGTCTCTCATCACGCCCATGCGCTCGTCAAAAGACTGCTGCATCTTGGCCATGTTGTCCTTCAGGATATCGACAGTGGTCTGTAGCTGAATGAGCTGTTCTTTCGTTCCAGCAAATGCCGGTGAGACCACAAAACTTGCCGCAAACCCCACGGCCAGCAAGAGAGAGAAAGTTTTTATTTTCATAAGGCTCAACTCGTTTAGATGCAGAATAGCTGCTGAAATTTGTCTTTCAGCATGGTTTGGCGCCAAAGAGCGGCGCCAAACCATGCCGGGCTTAGTTTCCTACGGTTCAG
>DASZFK010000105.1:0-4608 GCA_035939855.1 Candidatus Angelobacter sp. | reverse complement strand
CAAAAACAGGCTCGCAACACCCTCGCTACCGCGGATGATCTGGTCAATATTGGGCATCTTGACGGGTGTCCAGATTAACCTAGATACCCCTCAAAGAGGCAAAGAAATTAGTTACATACACTTCCTGGAGGGCAGAAGGGTGGTGCTGGGCCACCAACGCCACCGGCTAAATTCACGGTGAAACAGACGGTCGCCAGGAAAAACAGAGCTATTATGCTTCGGAAGTTACTTTTTTTCATTTGGAGCTCCTTCTTTGCTTTTGGGTTAAATTACGATCGGAAAGAAATCTTCAGTTACAGGTCAGCGTAGGTGGACAAAACAGCGGGCTGGGGCCAACGCCACTTGGCGCGAGCCACGTGCTTACTGTGATCAAGAATAAAGCTGCTGCAACAATAGGAAACATGAATTTTTTGCATTAGAAACTCCTTTTTTCTTATGTGTTTTGAAATTCTCTAAACGAAGCTCTGTTGGGCTGTGAAACCTGATCTTAGTTGCAAGTGAGGCCCGGTGGACAGAAGGGCGGGGCAGGGCCAGGTCCTCCTCCGCCTACCGTGATGTTTGAACCAGCAACGAGCAAGCTGATCGTCACGATGCTGTGAATCATGAATTTTTTCATTGGAACTCCTTTTCTTATTCTGTTTGAAATTTGTCTAAACAAAGCTCTATTGGGCTGTGAAACGTGATCTTTAGTTACAAGTGAGGCCAGGTGGACAAAAAGGCGGGTTGGGGCCACCAACGCCACCTGGCATCATCGACGTACTTACTCCGATTAAGAACAAAGCCGCTGCAACGCTACGAATCATGATTTTTTTCATTGGAAACGCCCTTTCTTATCTGTTGAAATTCTCTAAAACAAAGCTCTGTTGGGCTGTGAAACGTGATCTTAGCTGCAAGTGAGGCCTGGTGGGCAGAAGGGTGGGGCAGGGCCAGGTACTCCCCCTGCTGTCATAGTTGAACCAAAGGCAACGAGCAAGCTAATCGTCACGATGCTGCGAATCATGAGCTTTTTCATTGGAACTCCTCGGAGAGTGAATTTTTATCCCCGAGGATATGCCGGTTCCAGCCAAAAGCACAGCAGGAAGGAGAGTTTCTATGGATTTCAGAAGATGATCGTTCTTTTAATTAGATTCGCAGGCCAGAAAGGGATTTGTTTTAATAAAAGATTTGCCGTATTGCGAGGAAAGCAGAACAGTGCAAAAAACTTCAAGCGGAGGATTTCGGCAAGTTCATCGTTATATCGAAGCGAAAACGATATGACTGCTCACCGCGCGGCGGCCCTTCATGCCCGGTTACGTCCCGTAAAAATTCTGAAAACCGAAATTTGCAATCAGCTACTGCCACCGCTGAATCGGGTTTGCTGTTTTTACATCTGCGCCTCGATTTCATTCCTGATCTCTTCCCCGCCAGGATAGAGCAGGGCGAGCAGTTCCAGGGCTGCGGCTTTGAGTTCGCGGTATTGTGCGGGAACATAGACCTTTCCCGAGTTCCCAAAACTCGCCAATTTTGGCACGGGAAGGAAACGAAGCCGGGCGAAGGGCACCATGTTCCATAGAGTGGCTCGGAGCAGAGGCAACGCCAAAGCAGCGTGGCAGCGGTTGGCGGAAAGCATGAAACGTTCCGCTGCCTGCAAGCGATGTCGAAGCCCGGCAAGATGTTCGCTTTCGGTGGCCACGGTAGCCTCGGAATCGGCAAGCTGTTCCGCCGTTACCCAGGTATCGTTTTCGTCAAAATCGTCCCATGTTTCCCCTGCTTGCTTTTCCGGCATGCGCTCCAGGCGTGACAAGTGAGCATGGCCCGCCTGGGCGGCCGCCAAGCTCCAAAAGGCGGCGCGGCAGGCTTTATTGAAATCGTATCTCTCGGTTTCTGCAAACTCCGCCAATACACCGGCATTGGTCCTCATGCGCTTGAGAAACTCGCGGAAGCAGCGAACCAGCCGCGCCATCTCTATCGGGTATGCCTCGCCCCAATTCTTTTTCAGCGCCGCCTGCCGCTCGGGATCGAGATACTCTTCAAGTTCAGGCAGGTATTCCCTGACCTGATGCATGTAATGAGCGACCTCTTCGATCGATCTTCCCCGAAACCCAGGGTGGCGGTAAAGCGCGAACAGTACCATCAAGACAAAAACCAGAAAAATTGAAACGAGCAATAACGCTAATCCAGGTGTCATCGATCTCAGCCTCTTGGAATTCTGGTTATATGCGGCACGCAACTTTTAGAGAAATATCATCATTTTTGCCAATGGACATCATTCAGTACTTGAAATTTCCGAAAACAGAAATTGGAGCTGAAAATTAGAGACTACTAACCGTTCGTTAGGAGCCAAATTCATGAGGATATATACTGCTATTGTGTATAATAGCGTTTATATACCAAGTGCCGGCTTCCCTTGAGAGACTGCCACGGTTACGCCGTCTTTAATTCCTTGCCACACCAGGGAATCGCCAGCACGGACGTTGAGCAATCGCCGCACCACCTGGGGAACAGTGAGTTGTTCTTTGCTGGTAAGCGTGCTTTCTGCGAGAATTTTCATGGGCTATAAATTCTTACCTAAGTAAGGACGTAATAAATGGCAGGTAAGGAAAGGCACTACAACAAACGGGCACGGGTGCCCTGGGACTTCAGCACCGATACGGCTTTTGCATCGAACGAGACAAATTCTTCTGCCCCAAGCCAGTCTCCTTCATAAGCGATTGCGCCGTCCGCAAAATCTCCACCGGCACTGAGTGCCGTGAGCCCCGCCTCTACAGCAGGTCGGTTCATCACCATCTGGGCACTCTTTATAAGTCTATGGATCGCATCGGATACTTCAGCAGCAGACTTCTTGTATCCTCGACGGAGGACCCACACAAATTCACACAGAACAGGGAGCGGCACGGCTACCAAGTCGGCTTCCTGCAAGATATTTGCTGCTAGTCGCGCCTGGTGGGGATCGTCCTGAACAGCAGCCCGGATGAGCACATTCGTGTCCGCTGTAATTTTCATTTTGCCTTGGCCCAGCCCCGGGCGGTGATTTCGTTCATTTCGTCGATCGTGAGCTTCCGTCCACCTTTCTTGGAGAGGCAGCCAATAAAATCAGCCACGCTGCCATCCTGGGCAGCGGCTCTCACCACGATCCGGCCATCCGGCAGTTTGTCAGCCTCGACTTTCTCGCCCGGACCGACACCAAGATGCTTGAGCAGATCCTTTTTCAACGTAACCTGTCCCTTCGCTGTAATCGTGAGTGTGGTCATGCCGCCTCGCTCCCCCGGGCTTTCATTGTAAGGCATTATTACCTTACTGTCCAACCGCACAAAAGGCGCCCTTTTTCATGCAGGTCACTTCACGAGAGGCTCTCAGCGATCCATCCGCCGCCCACTACAAGATCGTCATCGTAGAAAACCACGGCCTGTCCAGGAGTGATGGCCCGCTGCGGCTCATCGAAGGTCACACGCACCTCATTGTCAGAGGTATTCTCTATCACGGCCGGAGCCGGCTCGTGGCGATGGCGGATCTTTGCCCGCACACGCAGCGGTTCGCGCAGATGGTCGATCGCAATCCAATTTACATCTCGAGCCAATAAAGATTGGGACATCAGGTCTTCGCTTCCTCCCACCGTCACTTGTCCCTTTTCACCATTGATATTGATCACGTACAGGGGCGTGCCAGTGGCTATACCCAATCCCTTCCGCTGGCCAACGGTGAAGTTGTGGATGCCCTCATGATGACCCAGGACTCTGCCATCGGTCGTCACAAGTTCTCCGGAGGTATCGGGGAGTGATTCGCCCTGATCTGCCAGGTAAGCATCGATAAATCGCTTATAGTCGCCACCGGGAACAAAGCATATCTCCTGTGAGTCGGGCTTCTCTGCCAGCGCCAACTCATGTTGCCGGGCAAGCTCGCGCACTTGGGGCTTCGTCATCTCGCCCAAGGGAAAACGAGTGCGGCTGAGTTGCTCCTGTGTGAGGCCAAAAAGAAAATATGTCTGGTCCTTGGCTGGATCGGCGGCGCGCTTGAGCAGCCATCGATTGCGCTGCGGATCGAACCCGCAGCGGGCGTAATGTCCGGTAGCCAGCAAATCCGCGCCAATCTGGCGGGCGGTGATCAACAACTGATCGAACTTGAGATGATTGTTGCAAAGGCTGCACGGAATCGGGGTGCGTCCCGAGAGATACTCCTGCACGAATGGACGCACTACATCATGCTCGAAGCGCTCCTCGTGGTTCACAACGTAATAAGGAATGCCGAGGTCTTCAGCCACGCGGCGAGCATCATAAACGTCGTCAATCGAGCAACACCTGCCCTGAACATGCTCCGGCATGCCCTCGCGACCTGCAAGCCGGCGCTGGTTCCAGAGCTGCATGGTCAGTCCAACGACATTGTGACCTTCAGCGCGCAGCATGGCCGCAACGGTGGAAGAATCCACACCGCCGGACATCGCTACGGCAATGGTTTGAGCAGGCATCTCTCTTCAATTATAGATGAGCCGGTCAGCCTGCCATGCTATGATGCCCTTAGAAATCCAGTGTCCAACCAGACTTTAATTCCTATTGTGACTGTCTTCCTGCTGGCCATGTCAGGAATCTCGGCAGTCATTTTGATGGTGCGTGCCATCCGCAGCCAGAGCGACCA
>DASZFK010000104.1:0-3894 GCA_035939855.1 Candidatus Angelobacter sp. | reverse complement strand
ATCTCAAATGAAACGGAGCATTCGTGCAGATATGGATCGTCGTGTTGAAACAGCACTGCAGCTAATGAAAGGCAACTTGCAGCAAAAAACAGGTCTGTCTGACATTGCCGCCTGCGTGAATCTATCTGCGTCGCGCCTGAGTCATCTATTCAAAACCGAAACAGGTGTTTCGCCAGCGAAGTACCTCAAACGCGTCCGGATGGAGAGAGCCAAGCAATTGTTAGAAACCTCTTTTCTGAGCGTCAAACAAATCATGGTTGCTGTCGGAATCAGTGACAGCAGCCATTTCGTGAGAAGTTTTAAAAATGCTTTTGGTCGTACTCCAACGGACTATCGGAGTGGCATTGCAGCTTCCAGGCGGCCCAGCTTGCATGTCACCACGCGTCCCGTAGCCAGCACCAGCCATATTGAACACCAACACCACGAGTTACCGCGGGTGGTCAATTTGAAATAACTGCACGCCTGCAATGCAAGTCACTTGAAAGTTTTGACGCAAGATATTTTTCCTCCTTTTAGGAATAGCTCATCCGTCATGCGATTGTGGCGGATGGGCTGTTTATTAGCTCTTAGCCATTAGCTCTTAGCTTTTGCGGGGCAGTTCGCTCGGACCAAACCGCGAAAACCTCTTGTGCCTGCCGCTACAAGCCTAGAGGCTGCGCCTCTATGCTCAAGAATGGATTGTGCGGATTTGCCGCTACAAAATTTTGGCCACCTTAGAATTTCTTCATGGGGGCGGCTGTACTATGTCAACCTCTCTTTACTTCTACGGATGTTGGCTGCTACTAACTCCTTAGTAGCCAGCTCGCTTTGCTATTTTGGGCCGGTCATGGGAGGCATTGGTTGTTCGCGACGACTGTCGGCGCGGGTTTGAGGTTCGCCGGAATCGGGTTCGGCTACGTGGCCTGAAGGTTGAGGCATGGGGGTCTTGCGTGTGGCCCTCTTTAGGACTTTCAGGACGTCTTCTTTATCCAGATTGTAGTCCCTGGCCAGGCGGGTGAGCGCCAGGGTGACGATGTCGGAGTGGTGAATCTCGTCCGTGCCGGGCTGTCTTTTCATGTCGAGCCAGATCTTGTGGACAAGGTGAACATCCTCGGTTTTCATGGTGGGCGTGTGCGGGCCAATGCGGTAGGATTCGACGGTACCATTGTCATGCACTACCTGGAAGACAAATTGGCGTTTCGGCTCGGGCATTGCCTCCCAGGCCTGACCTAGGCGAAAAGCCTGCTCCGGCCCGCTCATCTTGCTGGAAATTCCGGCAACGACGGCGGAAGATTCGAGAGAGTTAGCAGTCTGCACGATGGCAGAGAAGACATCGCGCGCCGGAACCACCAGCAAGGAAATGGTTTTACCCAGGTTCTCGGCCACCGAGACCGCTTTGGTAAAGAGGAGTTGCTCGTAGTCGCTGAAGATCTGTTCCATGGAAACGTCATATTCAGCGCTGCCATAGCTGGTAAGGCGGGCTTCCATGACCACTACATCGGTATCGCGGGTGTCGGTGCCCTTGATGGCCCAGCGCAGATGGTTCAGGTTGTTGTGGTCGCGCACCGCCACCAGGACGTTTTCCGGACGGACCTCAATGCCGGCACGGTCGATGGTTTCCTGCTGCACCAGATGGAAGTGCTCTTTCATCTGCTGTTCGGCATGGGCAAACTTGGTCTTGTTGGCCCGTTCCGAGATGAGAAAAATCAGGAAGAATGCGGTGGTAAACACCAGCCCCGCAATGGTTGCAACCCGCTTGGTGAAGATGTTGACGATGGCGGTCGATAGCAGGACAAAATGGACGGATAGCAGGCCCAGCGGAATTTCAACGTTTCCAATACGAACATTGGGGGGCACACGCCATCCACGTTCGCCCTTAAACTTAAACCGGAGCACCAGCATGGCCAAGGAGTTGAAGGTGAAACTCCATATCACTCCGAAGGCGTAGGCTTCGCCCAACACATAGACGTCGCCGCCGCTGGCGAGAATCGTGAGCAGTTGCAACCCAACGACCAGATTGACAATCCGATGGCTGGTTCCAAATTTCTTATGCGGCCGTCGAAACCAGTCGGTGAGGACCCCATCTTCGGAAACGCGATTGAGCACGCCGTTCGATCCAATGATCGACGTATTGATCGCGCCCGAAAGAATCAAGAAGCCCACCACCACCACAAACACGCGGAAGACCAGCTTAAGCACGTGCGGGCCGGCCATGTACATGGCCATGCCGCTGATGAGATTGTCCTTGTAGAGAGGCACGCGCACGTCATCGGGGATGATCATGACCGCTAGCATGGAACCGATCCCGGTGAAGACAAAACTGAAGACTGCGATGATCAGCGCGGCACGTTTCAGGTTCCTCAACTTGGGACTGGCAATCTCGCGATTCACCTGAGCGAGGGACTCTTCACCACTCATGGCCAGCACCGAATGGCCAAAAGCAATCAGAATTCCAAAAGCCCCGAAGGCTTTGGCCAGATCTGTATGCTTCAAGAAGCCAAGGGCTTCGTCGCTAAAATGGAGATTCGAGGGCAAGGGAAGCGGCGGCAACTGTGCGCCGTGCTTGAGGATGGTAATGATCGACCAGGCAAGCAGAATCACCAGCATCACAGTGGTGATCTGCATCACCCGGAGGGCCTTGTCGCTGGATTCTTCGATGCCTTTGGTGTTTTGCCACCAATAGTAAATAGTCACAAGGACGGCAAAGGCCGCAGCCGCATGGTTCACATTGATATGCGGCGTGCCGTGAAACATGGAGATCATGGCTTTAGGTATCCAGCCATGAGCGTCGGCAGCGGTGAAGAGTTCATTGATCAGACTGGCAATGTATTGGCCGGCAGAGACGCCGGAAATGGGGCCAGTCAGAATGTAGTCAAACATGAGCGCGGAAACGCTGATCTTGGCCAGGGTCCCACCCAAGGCCTCTTTGACGACTCGGTAGACGCCACCGCGCGTGAACATCGAACAGCTTTCCACATAGACGGAGCGCACAGCGAAGGCGAAGAGCATCACGCCGAGAATGAACCAGGGCGCGGATTTGCCGACGGCTTGCTCGGCAATGCCTCCCGCATAAAACGCGGACGACCCCAGATCGTTCAACACAATAGCGGCTGCCCGCCAATACGAGATGAACGTAAGCATCACCGACGTGGCTACGACGATGCGGACCCGGTTCGATGGAGGCGAGCTTATCTGGGACCCAGATGACATGGCTTTAAAATAGCCGGCGACTGCTGAGAATGCATGGATCGAACAACTGCATATTCACAGCGTCTCAGAGCTTGAGATTTCCTTTCATGAGGCGGAATTTTTCTGACCGTTCGATTCCTCTTCCAGCATACTCTCGGCGGTTTTGATCGCAGTGATGATGATCACCGGCACAGACCCAATCATGCCCGCGAAAAAGAGATATTTGAAAATGGGGAGGAATAACCTGATCAGAAAATGCACCAAATTATTGTAGTCCTGTAATCTGGGCGAATCAAAGCGCCGAAGCCCCCCGAAGCCCAATGCCAGGGCAGACGCATCTAAATACAAGCTCTATTCACCAAAGAAATACATAACATGAATGGCATCATTGATCTGGCGGATGGCAGATATTAAACAGTTTTCACCTTGATCGAATCCCAACCTGACGAAAGCCACCCCACCCTGTCATCCTGAGCGGAGCGCCTGAACTGTGCTTCCCTAACCTCAGTTCTATGGCGCGCAGTCGAAGGACCCACGTGATGCTTATTTTATAAAAACTGATTCAGGGAGTTCTCACGGCGCACTCTCATTCACACTGCCCGATGCTCGCTTACTACTTCGGTTCCAGCTTGATCCTCTTCGCCAGTTGCTCATCAGCCTCTTTGATCGATTGTCCCCGGAACAGTAACTCTTTGCCCCAGCCTTCCGATAAATCTTTCCATCGGG
>DASZFK010000103.1:0-3189 GCA_035939855.1 Candidatus Angelobacter sp. | reverse complement strand
CACCTTTTGCGATCATTTTTGCCGGGTCGGCTAGAGCAGTCGTCATTTTGTGCCAAATCTCCTATCCCAATTCGCAGGACTATCGTAATCCTTGTGCGTCAATGAGAAGCACGTTAACACGTTCTTAATGAAAACCTGCTAGTGTTGAATTGAGTAAAGATGCATTCCGGGGGTGTTTATGATTCCCATCTCTTCCGACATTTCTAGCAGACTGGTCTGGTCGAAGTCTCCCCACAAACATGGATACGAACTCAAACGCAACGGCGAGATGGTCGGTTCGCTGCAGCGAACGAGTTTCTGGTCGTCGGAATTTCAGGCTGAATCTGTTCATAGAAGCTGGAAACTTCGTCGCACTGGTGGTTTCAGCACGGAAATTGTAGATTCAAATTCCGACACCCGAATCGCCGTCATCAATTCGCACTGGAGCGGCGGAACGCTCGAATTCTCCGACGGCCGGACATATCGCCTTATTTACAAAGGTTTCTTTCGGCCAGTTTGGACAGTGTTGACCGACAGCGGTCAAACAGTCTTAAGCCTTGACTCGCGCGAAAAGACCGTAGAATTGGCGAAGGGGTTAGATCTGTCGGAAGACAGGATGATTCTGCTGGCAATTTTTGCCTGGCACGTTATGCAGCAAATCTCAGAAGATGCGGCTTTAACTGGTGCAGTCATAGCCGCGGCAGCATCGTGAGAACGAGATCATGGGGTATGAGCCTTGCTGATTGCTCAACACTGACCAACGCATGCCTTTGGCGGCTTGTTGACCTGCGCTTATGACGGATAACAGCGGAATTGAAGAAAGATCGGTACGCTTATTACCGTTGTACCGGGTACAAGGGCAAGTGTGTTCTGCCACGCATGAGGGAAGCTGAACTGGCACAGCGGCTGGGCGACCTTCTTCAAGGCATTCATGTTCCCAATGAACTGTTAACACAATTGGAAAAAGCCTTGGCCGAGCATGAACGGGCGGCGCAATTCCAACAGAGACAACAACGAGACCCGATGACCCGATTGGCTTACTTCGTCAGAATCTCTTCCAGATAATCGAGGGCGCGAGGATCATTTGTCATTCCGAGCCACCGAATGGCCTCTTTGCGAACTACCGGGTTCTTGTTGGTCTTGGCGACGTTGATCAACAATGGTATCCCTTCACCGTTGTGCATCTGGGCCAGGGCGAAGACGGCACGTTTTTTGACTTCGGTTTCAGGGTCGTTTTCGATGGCGGCTGTAATCTGCTGGGCTTCTTTGCGTCCGCCGATCTGACCCAGCCAGAAAATGGCTTGGCCGCGGACGTGGGCGCTCGAGTCGTTGCGGGCTATCGAAATCAACTCACGCAGGGCTTCCGGTTCTTTGCTTTGGGAGAACCCAAAGACTGCCTTGGCGCGGAAGTGTTCGTCCGAATCATTTTTCACATACTTTCGGAGTATCTCGAACCCCGTCTTGCCGCGCTCCACCCCCAGCCAAAAGGCCACGCGTTCGCGAGTATGTTCCGGTTGGCCCGTCTGGATTAGCTTTTCAAGCGTGGAATCGGCCGACGGATCATCATGGAGAGCAATGGCCATGATGGCGTGATCCGGCAAGTCGTTTTTCTTGTTCGTCCCAGTGCTCTCGGGCGTCGCCGGGACAGCGAGATTTGCCAGCAACGATACGCTTTCCGATGGATTCACGTTTTCCAGCCAATACAAAGGCAGATTGGCGAAATCCAGGCCGCAATCTGCGCTGTAAGCCCGGACCTTTTGAATCTGTCTCTGCTCTGTGCGCAGAAACACAAAAGCGTATCGAAGAGGCTCGGGAGGGTCGCAGTCGGCGGCGTTGCCCACCCATGACCCAGTTCCATTGGATTCCACGTTGCAACCCATGCAGTGCTGGTTGCCATTGAAGCAGCACATAGACCGCTCCTTGGGCAGGGTGGGTATCCTGTATCCAATCCAGGCTGGACCTTCTTGTTTCTGCATGATCGAGTTGACCGTGGGCTGCAAGCCGCCTGCAACCGCGACCTCTTTGACCTGTGCATTGGCAAGCTTCGGTTTTTGTGCCTGGGAAAAAGAACCAAAACACAGAGTGAGCAGCAGAATAATGACTGATTTCGCCATGATAATTGCGCCTCTTATTTGTTCAGGATTTCCAACATATATTCGGTGGATTCGGGTGAATTCATCAGCGAAAGCGAGCGTGTCAACTCCTTTTTTAGCTCGGGATTGGTTTCCTTGCGCGCCAGGCCAACCAGGTCCTTGGCCGAGCCATGGAGGAACAGCGCGCGAATCACTTCTTTTTTGATTTCGACATCGGCCTGTGAGCTATAGATAGAGAGCAAAGCAGACTTGGACTCTTCTCCTCCTGCCAGGCCTAAAGCACGTATCGCATGATGGAGCACCTTCGGATCGGTCTCGGTTTTTGTTACTTCAGTCAAGGTGCGCACGTCGCCCGAAAGGCCGATCGATTGGAGCAGAGCTTCTTTGGTTCCAGCATCACTCGACGATTTGTAGAGCTGCTGAAGCTCACCATGGGCTCCCATCAACCCGAGTTGGCGAATCGCATCTCTCTTGAACTCGGGCGTGGTTTCCTGTTTGGCAATGTTGAACAAGTGCTCTTTGTCGCCGCTCATCATAAAGGCCGAAAGCACCGATTTTTTTACCTCAGGAGCAGAAGAGGACAAATAAATTTCCTGCAAAATCTGGCCGTTGTCTCTATTGCCGCCCATCCCCAGCCAACGGATTGCGTGCTTCTGCAACTCAGGCTGGTTGCTCCCTTTGGCAATGGAAAGCATGAGTTGGCGGGCCTTATCTGAGCTGCTTTGGGAAAGCACGAAGAGCGCCTGGTTTTTCAGCTTCAACGATGAATTTCCCTGAAGCACCTTCTCCAGCAACGGCAGCGCTTTCTCTGGATCGGAGTGCATGAGGCTGCTTATGGCGAGCAGCTTGAGTTCTTCGTCGGATCCGGCTTCAGCGTTCACCGGCTGGCCGCTGGCCCGCTGAATTTCCAGCTCCAGCGCGCCGGCATCATGCAGCCAGCGGCTTTGCGGATAGCTCTTTTTCAACTCGGCAATTGTGGCGAGGGCTTCCGTCCGATGCTCGGCTTTATTGAGAGCGTAGGCCTTCCAGTAGAGCGCCCCATCAGCGCGCCGGCCATGCATCCTGGCGATCTCGCCAAAGGTCTTGTTGGCATCATCATACTGGGAGTTGTTGAGAG
>DASZFK010000102.1:0-7488 GCA_035939855.1 Candidatus Angelobacter sp. | reverse complement strand
CTATTGGGCGCGGTGGACAATGGCAGGCATGTCATCCTCACCTTCGATTACGACGCTGCTGTGTATGGCCCGGAGACAATAAGCCGGCTGGCCCGGCAATTCTGCTGCCTGGCGGGCCAGATTTCATCGAGCCCGAACGTTCGTGTGAGCGAGCTGGACGTCTTGACTTTGGACGAACGGCAACAGCTCAGGGCCTGGAATGACACGGAGTGGGATTTCGGCCAGGAGACAATTGTGCCGGCGATGCTGGAATCGAGCATGTCCGCTTCACAGTCCGCAGTCGCGCTGGAGTTTGGAACGCGCACGATCACCTACGCAGAGTTGAATAGCCTTTCCGACGCCATCGCCGAGTCGCTTATGTCTCGTGGCGCGGGAGCCGAGACGGTGGTGGGTATTTGTGCGGAACGGTCCATCGAAATGGTAGCGGCATTGCTAGGGATTCTGAAGTCCGGTGCAGCTTACCTGCCGCTCGATCCTGATTTGCCAGCTGACCGGCTTCTTTACATGATCCGGCAAGCTGGCGCGATTTCCGTTCTTTGTGCGAAGCAGTTCTTGGAAAAAATTTCCGGCAGTAACGTGCCTGTCCTCGCTCTTGAAGCCGCCCTGCAGGCGTCGCTGGGCGCGCCTGTGCAGCGCCGCAACTGCTTGCGTCGCGGCAATCTTGCTTATGTAATCTTCACGTCCGGTTCAACTGGATTGCCCAAGGCGGCAATGAACACGCATCGTGGAATCAGCAACCGCCTCTTATGGATGCAAAAGGAACATCCTCTGTCAAGCGACGATGTGGTTTTGCAGAAGACGCCGTTTGGCTTCGATGTTTCGGTGTGGGAATTTCTCTGGCCACTGATGGCCGGAGCGCGGCTTGTGATCGCAGACCCACATGGGCATCGCGACCCTGTCTGCCTTGCCCGGCTTATCCAGGCAAAAGCGGTTACCACGGTGCATTTTGTGCCTTCCATGCTGGAGCAATTCCTCGCCTGTCCTGAGGCCGTAAAGTGCCAGTCGTTGAAGCGGGTGATCTGCAGCGGAGAGCAGCTTCCTCCGGGGCTGGTCAAACGCTTCTTCCAGCTCTTCCGCGCGGAGTTGCACAACCTTTACGGGCCGACGGAAGCGTCTGTGGAAGTGACTGCGGCGCAGTTCTATCCGGAGGGTAACAATAAGACAGTGCCGATTGGCCGTCCCATCGCCAATACGCAGATTCACATTTTGCGTCCAGATTTTACGGCCGCGCCCATTGGTGCGAATGGTGAACTTTTCATCGGCGGGATACAAGTCGCCCGTGGGTACGCGAATGATCCCGCCAGGACAGCCTCCAGGTTCGTTCCCGATCCTTTTGCCAGCCGTCCGGGGCAGGTAATGTATCGTTCCGGCGACATCGCGCGCTACGGAAGCGACGGCGCAATCGAATATGTTGGGCGCGCTGATGGTCAGGTCAAGATCCGCGGGCAAAGAGTGGAGCTTGGAGAGATCGAAAATACGCTGACCTTGCATCCGGCGATTCGCCACGCGGCCGTTCTGCTCGACCACAAGGAACGGCTGCTGGCCTATATTGTTCCGGCTGCGAGCGCGCCTGATCGCGTCTCGATCCGGAATCATCTGCGAGCAACTTTGCCTGAATATATGATCCCGTCCCATTTTGTAATCGCAGATACACTGCCGGTGAATGCCAACGGCAAATTGGACCGGAAGGCGCTGCTTCTGGCCAGTCCTGCTGAAGCAGCTCGCGACCGCGACTTTGTCGCGCCACGGACGGACCTTGAAGCGGAGCTTGCGCGAATCTGGGGCCAACTGCTCAAGGAAGAGATGATCGGAGTGACTGACAATTTCTTCGAACTTGGCGGCCATTCTCTGCTGGCCGTGCAGATGAACGCTCAAATTCGTGAAGCATTCGGAGTGGAGTTGTCGCTCCGCGATTTGTTTGACGCGCCTACCATCGAAGAGTTGACCGTTGCAATTGCCGCGCGTTACCTGGAACAGCAGCCCCAAGAAGAAGCACAGCAGAAACTCGAGTCGGTCATGATGGCAGAGTCCTTAGAAGTTGGAAGGGGCAGAGGTTCTCTACCAAGCCTGGACTCTTTTACCCGGCGATAGTCTGTGTCTGCAGGAATACTCTATTTTTAAACTGTAATGCTGCTGGCCGAAACAATGCGAAAAGTACCATTTTAGCAGCGCACAATAGAACAGGGGCAAAGTAAGCAGCGTAGGAGCGGCATCAGGCTTCTTAAGTTTATATTGGAGTAAATAATGACATTTGCAAGTTTGAGAGTTGATTTCAAGTACGCTATTCGATTTCTTGTCCGCCGACCTTCATTCACCTTAGGTGCAGTATTGATATTAGCCGTGGGATTGGCCGCAACCACAATCATTCTCAGCCTGGTCAATGTAGTGTTGCTTCATCCGTTACCTTATGCGGATTCGGACAAGCTCGTAAAGATATGGTCGGCTTTTCCCACTGCATCCTCAGGGCCGGAAGCTTCGCCCGCCTCGTATATGGACTATCTTGATTGGCGAAGCCAGAACAGGGCTTTTGCCGATCTCGCTGCATATACTAAGGCTGCAGTCACCCTGCAGCCCACCAGCGATGAACCGGAGCGGCTGAACATTGAATACATCACAGACTCTTATTTGCCTATCTTGGGGATTCAGCCGCTGCTGGGCCGTAATATCACGGCGGAAGAGAACGTTATCGGCTCGCCCCGCAACGTTCTTCTGATCAGCCAGCACCTGTGGCGGACGCGGTTCGGAAGCAAGCAGGACCTGATAGGTCAAGGGATTAGGGTCGATGATCATCTCTGGACGGTAGTCGGCGTGCTGCCGGAAGGATTTCGCGGTTTGTCGGACTCCGCTGACCTCTGGGGCCCTGTTGTCACTCAGTTGCCAGCGACCGTAATCAGCGATCGTGGCAATATGTGGCTGGATGTGATCGCAAGGTTAAAGCCCCATACCGGGATTGAAGCCGCCCGCGCGGATATCGCTGGCGTTGCCAATCGGCTCGCCCAGCAATTTCCTGATACCAACAAGGACCGCCGCACGGAGATGGTCCCGCTAAAGGTTGATATTTATGGCAATCTCAGGCCAATTACGCTGGTTCTGATTTCTTCCGTAATCGTGCTGTTTGTAGTGGTTTGCGTCAATGTCGCCAATCTGGAATTAGTGCAGGCAGAGGCCCGACGCGCCGAAATTTCCCTGCGCCTGGCTCTGGGGTCGCGATCTCTGCAGATCATCCGCCAGTTTGGAGCGGAAAGCTTATTGATTGTGTTTGCAGGCTGCTTCATTGCATTGCCTGTTGCATGGTTCGGTATGAAGCAGCTGAATCTTGGTCAATTGATCGGCCTGCCTACTTTCTCAAAGCCTGAAATCAGTTTGATGGTTGCCGCGGTGGTGGCACTCTTTGCGATCGCGGTAGGTCTTGTCCTCGGTTTCTTCGTGTCCTCGCAGGCAATCAATCGCGGATTGGTGCGCGGGCTTCGCGAGGTTGATAGATCAAGCTCCGGCCGCAGCCGTATCCGTGCATTGCTGGTTACGGCGCAGGTGGCTTTGGCCGTGGCTCTGCTCATAGCTGCTGCGCTCCTGGGACGTACATTCCAGAATCTGCAGTCCATCGATCCCGGATATGAACAAGCTTCGGTCTTGACCTTCTACACTTCCCTTCCGCAGTCGATTACATCGAGCAAATCCGCGGTCCAGGAGATTGTTTCCAGCCTGAGCGCTCTCCCCGGCGTCAACAACGTGAGTGCCAGCACCAACACTCCGCTCGACGGGCAAGATACGGCGACTGACGTGTATCTGGAAGGAATGAATCAAGCCAGCGAGTTTCCGCGCGTCCACACACACCGCATCGATGCAGCTTTTTTCGATGCGCTGGGCGTGCACTTGCGGCGAGGCCGTTCCTTCACTGCCGACGATGTAGCATCCAGTCGCCAGGTAGCGGTGGTGAGCCAGTCGCTGGCGAACCGCCATTGGTCGGGCCAGAATCCGATCGGAAAAAAGCTTGTTTTGAATCCGGAATTGAAAAGCCCGCCCTATGAGGTCGTTGGGGTCGTGCCTGACCTGCTGTTCCGCAATATTCCCGAAAGCTCTGACAAAGATCCGGACGTCTATGTTCCCCTGAGCGATCGCAATCGCATCCTTGGCTTCCTTGTAAAAACCCACTCAGCTGTCAGTTCGGGGATGATCTCTTCAGTGAGGGACAAAGTGCGGCAAGCACTTCCCGGCGCGCCGATCTACAATGTGGCGACCGTAAGGGAGCGCGTCGATCAGCAGATGCAGCGATTCCGGTTTGCAGCCCGGCTGATGCTGGTCTTTGCTATCGCTGCCCTCCTGATGGCGATCACCGGAACGTACGGAGTTACTTCCTATGCCATCTCACAACGCACCCGCGAATTCGCGATACGAATCGCGCTCGGTGCTCCAGTCCAGTCATTGATCAGCCTGGTTCTTCGGACCGCTGCATTCTTTGCCGCCATCGGCATTGGTGTGGGATTGATAGTTTCCAGCATAGCTTCACATCTGCTAGTGCCATTGCTGTATCGAATTGCCCCGATCGACGTCTCGGTTTATCTATTCACGGCGGCTCTTTGCTTGGCGGTCATTATTGCTTCCTGTCTTGTGCCCGTCTGGAGAGTTCTGACCATGAATACAACCGCTGCGCTTCGGGCTGAATAGGAGACTTCAAGCTCTTTTCGTATTTAGCTACGCATGGATTGGGACTGGGTGTGCCCTGAACATCTATTCTGCTCGGGATACCTTGCTTTTTGTCTAAAACTATCCAAATCATGCAGCTTTGATTGATCGCCGACTATTGCTGTAAGGCGAAGTTTGTCGCAGCTCTGCTTTCCGCCAACTTTCAAGCAAAACGCGCCTTAGCTGCCTCACGTTCATTTTTCAAGTCCTGAAACGAGCATATCAATATGAAAACCGAATCCACAGTAAGTCACGCATTTACAAAATCAGTTGTGCTGGGCGATAAGACTCCCGCCATGATCCGTTTTGCCGTCCCGGCGGATGCTTCCCGCCTGGCTGATATCGAACGCTTCGTCTGGAGCGCGGAACACGCCGCTTCTCTTGAGACGATCCGGCGCCGTATCGACCTCAATTCTGCGGGCACACTGGTGCTTTGTGACAAGGATGAGCGCCAATACTGGGGTTTTTACTCGCTGGTCCCTGTTGAAGAAAGAGATTCATCAAGTCTCAACAACTGGGACTACTACGCAAAGCTTGCGATCTCGGAAGAACACTTCCGCCATTCCCGGCGATTGACTCACATGCACAGTGTCAGCCTGACCGTGGCCGATGAGGCACCGCGCAGGGCGGCAACGATGCTGGTGCGAGTCGCGGCAGAGTATTCCCGGTGCGCGAACCTGCAAGGAGCGACTATCGTCACTCGGGCGCCGCGTTATCATCGCTATTCGAGCAGGATGGAATTTTCCGATTATTATGCGGCGCTGGCGAACGGAAGCTTGCAGGAGCCCTCATTCAGGCTCTGCATGAATGCAGGTGGCATACCTGACGGCTTTTTGCCCGATTACTTCGAAGATCCGGAGTCGTGCAACTACGGCCTGGTTTTCCGTTTCCCGTCGCCGCTCCAACTCCGCGGAGTCGGGCCGCACAAGGCGATTATCTCCGTCCACGGCTAGAATCCGGCAGGAGCCGCTGAAAGCTCTCGAGCTTTGAGGATGGACAGCCACGTCATTCTGCTGATGAAGTACGAGTCTTCCAGAATCGATTCTTTGACCACGCCAGGTTTATGAGGAGTTTATAAATGAAAGAAGCCAAAGCTTTGTCCGGCAGCTCGCCGCGGATGACAACAATAATTGTGCACGAGGAAAGCGCAGGGGAGCAGCGCCAGACTTTTTTCATCCCGCTATTGCTGATGGCCTTATCCTGGGCTGTCGTCGCGCTGCTTTCGTTTTTTGCGGTTATGGAGTTGAAGGCGCCAAAGCCGGTACCGGCAACGGCAGCAGCAAACGAATTCTCGGCTGAACGAGCAATGCTCCACGTGAATCAGATTGCGCGCGCGCCACATCCGCTTGGCTCTGCCAACGCCGGTGCGGTGCGAGAGTATCTGATCGCGCAGCTCTCGGCGCTCGGACTGAATCCGCAGGTATTCCCGGCAATCGGTGTTCACAAGAATGGCAGAAATGTCGTTGTCGGAAGCACGCATGACATCATCGGCAGGTTGCCCGGCAGTTCCAGTTCGAAAGCGGTCATGCTGATGGCCCATTATGATTCGGTCGATACCGCGCCGGGCGCCGCCGACGACGGTGCTGCGGTAGCCGCCATTCTGGAGGCGGTCCGCGCTCTTCGGAACGGCTCTCCTGCCCTGAAGAATGATCTCATCGTTCTCTTCACCGACGGCGAAGAGGCGGGATTGCTCGGCGCAGAGGCGTTTGCCTCCTCTCATCCCTGGGCGAAAGATGTTGGGATCGTTCTTAACTTTGAAGCGCGCGGTGACCGCGGGCCTTCCATGCTGTTTGAAACCAGCGGCAACAATCGTCCGCTGATAGAGGCATTTGCTAAAGCCGATTCTCACCCCATCGCCTCGTCTCTTTTCTACAGCTTGTATAAACTTCTTCCCAACGATACCGATTTGACTGTATTTCGCCCGTTGGGGGTGCCAGGCCTCAACTTCGCATTCGGAGAGAATCTTCAGTCCTACCATTCCACGCTGGATACACCGCAGAATTTCAGTCCCGCATCACTCCAGCATCATGGAGATCATGCACTCAGCCTTGCCCGCGAGTTCGGCCATACCGACCTGAACCACCTGCGCAAGGGCGGCGATGACGTTTTCTTTAACTGGTTTGGAGGCGGTTTGGTCCATTATGGCCAGATCTGGGTCATACCTGGTGAATTGATAGTAACTGCTTTGCTCCTGCTGCTTGTTCTGTTGGGGGTGCGTAAGGCGGAGGTGCGCCTGAACAGGATATTGCTGGCGCTGTTGCCGTGTCTCGCGCTCGTGATTGCGATCCCGTCTATGATGGCACTCACAGGATGGTTGATCTTCCGGTTGCTCGGTGGACACATGCTGCTCACCGATTCTCCGGCGAATGCTTATCTGCTGGCCGGGCTTGTGCTGGCTGGCACATGCTCAGGCTTGCTTCTATTCAAGGCATTTAGCAGGCGTTTCAGTCCGCAGGAACTGTCATTCTCCGGTTTACTGCTTCTCGGCGTCATTAACTGGGCGGTGACTTTGCTTTTGCCGGCAGGAAGCTACCTTGTATTCTGGCCATTGCTGTCGGCGCTTGTGGCCATGCTTGCAATCAATGTTGCGGGCAAATGGCATGGCGAGAGTTTGCAGTGGCTGGCCGGTTTCGCTGGTCTTGTATCTTCAGTCCTGCTCTTTGCTCCGCTGGCCTATCTTTTGTATATCTTTCTCACTCTCCAATGGCTCACGGTTGCCGCTATCGGGCTTCTGCTCAGCTTTGGGTTTCTTGCATCTTCTTTCTCTCTGAATGCAATGATGCCTAGGCGCGGTTCGCGTCCGCT
>DASZFK010000101.1:0-15588 GCA_035939855.1 Candidatus Angelobacter sp. | reverse complement strand
GTTTTCGGTAAAATTCTTGGAATGGGTGAGAAATACCCAACTGGAACAAAAAACCAAAATCTACTACCAAACGGGCTGGCGATTGTTGAAGATGACTAGGCTAGCGGAAATGCGGATCGACAAGGTTACTGCTGATCACGTCGAGACACTACGTTTTCCTAATTCGCCATCCAACGCCAATTGTGCATTACGGACTTTACGTCGGATGCTGCACAAAGCGGAAGAATGGAAGATGCTTCAGAAAGTTCCTAAGTTCAAGTTGGTGAAGGAATACGGACGCTCATTGCGGCTCAATGACGAATCAGAACAAAAACTGATCGCTGCAGCTGCCACTTGTGGCTGGCGCAAGCGTAGCTTTGAACTGTTTCGTGATGTCGTGATTTTGGTCCGCGATACGGGGATGCGGAATGAAAGAGAGTTATATCGAACCCGCATTGAACACCTCGATTGGACGAACAAGGTCATCTTCGTGCCCGACAGCAAAACGCCCGAAGGGAGAAGGCCAATTCCTATGAGTGATCGGGTCTTCGATCTTCTAAAGGTTCGCTGTGGGGAACAGCGGCAAGGCTGGGTGTTTCCCTCCAAACGTTCGGCGGTTGGCCACATCACAACCGTTGGAAAGCAATTCCGCCAAGCGCGAACCAAAGCTGGATTACCGGAGAATCTAGTTCTGTATTGTGGACGTCACGATTACGGCACTCGGATTTTGAAGGACACTGGGAACCTGGCCGCCGTGATGAGGACCATGGGACACAAGGATGTAAAAACGGCCATGCAATATCAGCACCCGGAATTGGACATCATTCGTGCCGCGCTGAATAAACACAATGATGCTCAAAGTACTGCAATGGCGTCGTAAAAATTTATGGCACAATTTACGGCACACCGCCAAAACATTAACTTGGTAAGTAATTGAAATGACAAGGCAAACTCTAGGTGGAATTCAGGAACAATCCTGACTACGAATCAGAAGGCCGGGAGTTCGAATCTCTCAGGGCGCGCCAAAATACTATCTGTCTTTGATTCATAGAATTGCGATCCAACTGTTCCTTTCGTTGTCGGCAGTCTCAGAGCGTAAGCTGTTCATTTTCTGATGCTTGAAATTTGCTTCGAAAATCCGATGCGAAAATTCGTAAACAGGTCTCTCCTATCTAGCCTAGAGCGGTCGCCAGATCAGCGTCAGCAGCGATTATCAGTACCTTGATTGTCTGGACATTCTATAGTGGCTTCTTAGTCTAGTTCACCGTCAGCAGGAAACTTGCCGAGTGAGTGGAACCAGCCGTCGTCGCCGTCACACTCACCGTGGATGTACCCGCCGGCGTGCCGGCAACTGGGGTGGCCATGCTCTGGCTCCTGCCACCGCAGCCGCTTACCATCAGCACGATCATTAGAGACAATGCGCCGAGAATTACGAGTGTCTTGCGGCTCTTTTTGCGCGCTCCAATAACTACCACGCCAAGCAATCCAAGACTGGTAAAGCCCAGCCATCCGGCGTAGAACGGACGCGTACGCTCCAAAGCTGCTGTTGTAGAAGCTGTGGTGGTGATGGTCAATACGACATCCGTGGGAGCCGAGCCTGGCGGTATAGAACTCGGGGCAAACATGCAGCTCGACTTTGCCGGCAAACCGGAACACGTTAGTGTTAAGGGCGTTAGCGTTGCCGGACTCGGTGTGATCATGATGTGGTCGGTTACTGACTGACCGGCCGTCACAGCGACCGAGGGCAAGGTGAGGGCAATGGCAAAGTCATCGCCGGGATTGATGAGGAACGATCTTGGGACGCTGGCCGCCGCACTGAAGTTGATGTTGCCTGCCTGCGAAGCTGTGATGGTACAGGAGCCTGCGCCGGTGAGATGGACTGTGGACCCCGCCACGCTGCAATTGCCGCTCGCGGAAAAGCTCACAGCCAGGCTGGAGGAGGCCGTGGCGCTTACCGGGAAGTCCGGACTACCAAAGGTTCTCGCGGCCAATGCGCCGAATGTGATCGTCTGGCTGGCTTGGCCGATGATCAGTTGGTTGCTGCCCATGGCGCCGCTGTAGTTGGCGTCGCCGCTGGTGAAGCTGGCGCTGACAGCATAAATTCCAACGTTCACTGGCGCTGCACCACCGTTATAAGTCAGAGTCGAGGACCCGGAAACCGGAGCGTTACCCACTCCCGTGGCGGACGCGCTGCAGGCGTGCGGATTGCCGTCAAAGATCACCCCAATAGGACAAGTCGCAGTCACGGTGGGCGTGGCCTTGGCAATCACCAATGAGCCGCTGCCCGTAGCGTCGGCGTAGTTAGCGTCACTGCTGGTGAAGCTGGCGCTCACGCTGTAGGTTCCCGCGTTGGTCGGTGGCGTAGGACTGCTGTTGTAAGTCACCGCTGTCGAGCCGCTGACCGTCACGTTGGCGATCCCAGTCGCCGCCGCCGTGCAGGCGTGCGTGGCGGTGTCAAAGCCGGCCGGGGGACAGGAAACCGTTACCAGCGAGGATGCCTTGTTGATAGTCAGAGACTGTGGGACATCCGCAGCCGGATTGTTGTTGGCATCACCCGCCTGGGAAGCAGTGATGGTGCACGAGCCTGCGCCGATGATGTGGACAGTCGAGCCCGTTACGCTGCAATTGCCGCTGGCCGCAAAGGTCACCGTCAGGGTCGAAGACGCCGTGGCGCTGATAGCGAAGTCAGGATCTCCAAAGTTTTTGGCTGCCAATGCGCCGAACGTGATCGTCTGGCTCGCCTTGCTGATGGAGAACGATTGCGGAACGTCGGTCGCCGGGTTGTTGTTGGCATCACCTGCCTGCGAAGCGGTGATAGTGCAGGAGCCTGCCCCGGTAATGTGGACAGTCGAACCGCTCACCGTGCAATTGCCGCTGGCGGCAAAACTCACTGCCAGGCTGGAAGATGCCGTGGCGCTTACCGAGAAGTCAGCATTCCCAAAGGTCTTGGCCGCCAAAACTCCAAACGTGATGGTCTGGCTGGCTTTGCTGATCGTAAAGGACTGCGGCACATCGGTAGCAGGATTATTGTTGCTATCACCTGCCTGCGACGCCGTAATGGTGCAGGAGCCTGCCCCGGTAATGTGGACAGTCGAACCGCTCACCGTGCAGTTGCCGCTGGCCCCAAAAGTCACTGTCAACCCCGAGGTAGCGGTGGCGCTTACCGTGAAATCTGCATCGCCGAAAATCTTGTTCCCCAGCGCGCCAAACGTAATGGTCTGGCTCGCCTTGCTGATCGAAAACGATTGCGGTACGTCGGTGGCAGGATTGTTGTTGCCATCCCCTGCCTGCGAAGCGGTAATGGTGCAGGAACCCGCTCCCGTAATGTGGACAGTCGGGCCGCTCACACTGCAGTTGCCGCTCGCCCCAAAGGTCACCGTCAATCCCGAGGTAGCGGTGGCGCTCACTGCGAAATCAGCGTCGCCGAAAATCTTGTTGCCCAGCCCGCCAAAGGTGATGGTCTGGCTCGCCTTGCTGATCGTAAACGATTGCGGCACATCGGTGGCAGGGTTGTTGTTGATGTCTCCAGCTTGTGAAGCTGTGATGGTGCAGGTGCCTGCTCCGGTGATGTGGACAGTCGAGCCGCTCACGCTGCAATTGCCGCTGGCCCCAAAAGTCACCGCCAGCCCCGAGGTCGCGCTGGCGCTCACCGTGAAATCCGGATCGCCAAAAGTCGCGTTCCCCAATGCGCCAAACGTAATCGTCTGGTTGAGTTTTGATACGGTCAGGTCACCCACGCCGTTGCTGGGGGCGAATCCGGAATCGCCGGCGAAGGCTGCGCCGATCACACCCGGATAGCTGCCTGCATTGATGCCGGTGAGGCTTACTGCCGAGACCGTCGCAATTCCCGAACCGTCGGTAATCGCGCTGCCGGCGCTGTTTCCATTCAGCGTGAAAGCTACAGACTTTCCACTAAGTCCAGTGCCATTGGAACTCAGAGTGGCCGACAAATCAGCCGTGCCACCAAAGGGTCCCGACGCTGCCGCCACCACCAGAGTGGTGAGAGGAGTGTCGACAAAACAGATCGTCACGTCTTGCAGCGTGGGCGTGCTGGCGCTACTGCTGGTGCTGAGCGACGCCTGATACTTCAGATAACGGTTGCCGTTGAACTGTGCCAATGATCCACCGTTGCTGAAAAAAGTGCTGCCAGTGCCATCGGGGCCCACAAAATTGAAAGGGCCGGAAATGCTGTTGCTGGCTGCGGCCTGGAATTGAACCGAAGTGCCGGCAGGAGTAGCGGCATTCCATGAGAGCGTGCTCCAGGTGGCTGCTGCATTCGGCGCTGGATTAGCATCTTTCATCGAAGAAACAAACGTGCCTGAGGGCGGGAACCCGGTCTGCATGAAGATCTTGAAACCTGCGTCGGTAGTCACACCGCCGGTCGTGGGAATAGACCAGACCGTGCCACTGGTCGCGCCAGATACTCTGGTGCCGCCCGGATAGACATTGGAGCCGAGCGTGGACGTTCCACTCCGTGTAAGTGCATAGGTTCCTGGAGAAGGGTTCGCAGTGGGACGAATGACAAGTGCGTATTGTGTTCCCGCCGTCAATGTTGGCGGACTGCTGAAGTTGGCGGTATAGAAGACGGCAGCACCGCTGGAGAAGCCTGTAATCGTTGTCGACGCGAGGTCGGCGCCCGTGGGCAGGCCGGCGCTGGTGGCACGCACTGAAAGCGTCAGATTCGGCGTTGTACCAGTGCATCCGCTACAGAAAAGGTTGATATCGGCCCGGGTGAGTTGGCCGGTAACTGAGGGTGTGAATGTCTGGCCTCCCCACGTCGTGATCGTAATTCCCACGCCGCTATTCCCAATAGTTGTGTTTTGCTGGTCAATCGTGGGTGAGTTGGTCAGAATGACATCCCCAGGGCTGGTTGCAAGGTCGCACCTGGTGGGGATACCACCGGAGAAGTCGGCCTGCGACGTGTCTGTGATGCAACCGCTGGTTGCTGCAAGTGTCAGCGAGAAATTCTGCGTAGTCGTTAAGCCATCATTGATAACGATGTTTGCGACCGTAAGGGAAGTGTAGCCGGGGAAGCTGGCGGTAAGGGCCGGATAAGTGCCGGACGGAAGGCCGGCAAAGCTGTATGCGCCATTCACATCGGTGGTCGTAGTCCGGCTTCCAAGCGCCACCGTCACCCCGCTGATGGGACTGCTGGTTCCCGAATCTGTAACTGTGCCCTGCAACGCGCCGCTCACTGCCGGCGTGCAGCCGGGAAAGCTGAATGCGCCGATCCGCGTATTAAAGGCCAGCCCGGTCGTCTGGTAGTACATGTTGGTGTACCAGAAGGTGCAGCCGTCCTGGTCAAGCGTCATGGCGCTGTAGTCGCCCCATCGTGTGCAGGAAGCTCCGCAATTCCCCGATTGCGTGCCAGTCCCTTCAATAAGCGATTGCTCGGTCTGCGAAATCGTATTCGGCGCATCGCCGGCCAGGCGTCCTGCGTAGCGAATGGCTGGGTTTAACGTAGCGTTGGTCGCACTGTAGCCTATGGCCATGTCGCCCGCCCGGTCGACTGCCACGCTGGGCATAAAGCGGAAAACGGTGGCGTCAGGGCTATAAGTGAAGCTCTGGGAGGCATTCGCCTCCACCGTGCCGCCGGTGACCTTTACCTGGTAATACCGGACCGCCGCCTGCGCCGAGGTCGCGCCCGATGCGCCCACCGTATGCGAATTCCAAAGCGATTCCACGCCACCGATGTTCGTGTACTGGTTCTGCATCATCAGCCGGAAATACAGAGTGTCGAGCTTGTTGCCCGGCGATTGCTCCGTCTGGTTCGCCGCCAGCAACTGGCTCCAACTCGTGGCCGTGAGAGACAGAAATGGTCCGCTGAAGGTCGAGGTCGAGATGTTCTTCCAGTCCGCGTGGAACTTGTAGACGCTCACCGTGTTCAGGAACTGCGCTACCACCGAAAAGTAATTCGGGCTGCCTGCCGGAGGTGTACCTGTCTGCAGCCGCGCGTTGCTGGGAAGCAGCGTGAATTCAGCCGAGGGCGCATCGAAAGAGAGCACCTGCATCGTCGGTGCTCCGGCATACATCTGCGCTTTGTTGAACGCCCACACACGCACGTTCTGGAAAGATCCACCTGCCCCAAAACCAAATACGTTGGCGGACATATAAAGACCATCAGGCCAGATGCCAAACTTAGGGTAATCGCCGAAGCCGCCATTCACCTGGATAGAGTAGAAATTCCAGCCGCCCGCCACCGGGTCGCCCGATTTCGATACGGCAATGCACTGGAATTCGGGGGCAACTGCGTTGCCGCCGCTCAGATTGAAGGCAAAATCAGTGATGATCCAGCGGTCCTCAAAGGTGTCATACAAAACCACTGGATCGCCGAAGTTGCTGGTGTCGCACAGGTTTCCGAAATTCCCCTGGCTCATCAATGTGTTGAATATGAATGCTGTTACCCGGGAGCCGTCGCTCTTGTTATAAATGCCTACCGCTGTGTTGATGGTTTGGATGTAGTAAAGCGGCCCAACATCGCCGTTCGTGTCCGGAGGATGCCCGGCGCCCCAATTCGTGAAATCCAATCCCTCAAAGCTGCTGCTCGGAGCAGGAGCCGGCGCGCTGATCGAGGGCGCATTTGTGCCTGCACTAGTCTGCACAGGAGAGAACGTGCCGGGGTGAAGTACAGGATTCAACTGGGGCTCTTCAAACTCCGGGCGCTCAAATTTTGCTGGCGGGACCTGCGGCAAGGTCCTCAAGTCACCATGGAAGGGTTCTCCACGCTGCATCCGCTCTTCACGGGGATGAGACACCGTCGTAACGCCCACAGAACTCGACGGGTTCTGGTCGGTGCTGACTGGAGTCTCGGGCCGTGTGGTCTGGCGCTGCGCCCATAAAGAACAGGGCAAAAAGGCGATCAAAAAGAGCAGGGCCACACTACGGACCTGTACGAAAGAATGCCGCATCGATTGAACCTCTGAGGCTAAATTTTTATTCGCTGAAAATCCTGGGGGGGAGTCTGCTGGCTCGCAACCCTGGCAAGTGTGGTATCGGCTAGATTCCAGAATGCTTGAGTCGTGTGGGAAGATTATCAAGCAGGATCTCTGGAATTGCAATGGCTTAGTTAGAGGCCTTCCCGATTCCGAGGATGCCGCCGAGGTCGCGTTCTAAGATCGTCGCTCAGGGCGTCGCCAGCAAAACCAACAACTTACAGAGTTTATTGGTAATAATTAAATCCAACCCGCACCTCTCCAACTGAATCTATTGATTGAAATGTGGATCTGGATCATCCTTGCGCTCGCATGGGCTGCAATTTTACTGGCCGCTATTTCGTTGTTCCGGATCGCCACCTATGCCGACCAAAGAGTGCGCCGCATGGCAGAGCGCACCCGCCAACGTCAAGATCGCGCCGCCTGAGCCCCGAATTCCGATCGCCCGATCACCCCAGGATTAGCCTGCACTGAAGGCGTGCCGAAGTAGCCTGCACTGAGTAACCTATGGGCCTTCGGCCCACCCAAGCTGATGAAGAACCGGTACCGCTTGTCAGTTGATTCCAAAGGGTTTTGAACTGGTTCTTCGACTGAGTTGCGCCGAAGTGATCACCCGATTCCTAAAGCTCTCTTTTTTGCAAACATTATCCATTTCTATGCTACGCTTGGGACACTTATCCCTTAAAAAACAGGAGTCCGTATGGGTTCATCACCTGGTTCAGGCTTTAGCATCACAGGCTCAAACGACCCTGAGGCGGCATATAGACTGCAACTGGCTGCTGCCCGCACCAGAATCAAACCGGCCGCCGGTTGGTTGGATTGGATTGCGATCCTTTCCATCGTCAACGCAGTGATTGCCATGAGCAATGGTCAATTCAGCTTTTTGCTGGGACTTGGAATCACTCTCCTGGCAAACGGAATGGCCGCTCGAGGCGATATCAGCTCGATCGTTAGCCTTTTGATCACTGGAGCCGCCGCCGCGTTTTTCTGGCTGATGGGCCGGTTCGCAAAGATGGGACAAAAGTGGGCCCTGATTCTGGGCATGTTGGTCTACGCCCTGGATGGCGTCGTGCTGCTGCTATTGCCAGTGCAGCCATGGCTCATGGTCGGCTTTCATGTTTTTGCGTTGATCATGCTTGCTCGGGCTTTCGGTGCCATCAACACATTTGAGGCAGTCAAGGCTGACGCGCAAGCCCACGGCGTACTGTTGGACCAGTGACCGCAGGGTGATTGCAGCTTTACGCATCCCTCCAGGTCTTTTAAAATCAATGCAGGCCGACGTAGCTCAGTTGGTAGAGCAGTCGATTCGTAATCGACAGGTCATCGGTTCAAGTCCGATCGTCGGCTCCATTCCTTTCTACAGCTTACCGATCAGTTCACCGAGGCCTGCTGCACAGGTAATTCTGGCTTCCCACTGCCTCATGGCACCTACCGCGTCTTCACGTACCGTCTTGATATAAAACTTCTGAGTCGTGCTGACGCTCGTGTGGCGAAGGATAGCCTGAATGATCGTGTCAGGAATTCCGAGCTTCTTGAGGTTTGTCGCCAAACCACGCCTGTATGCCTGCCACCCCTTCCAGCCCAATCCATTGGACTTCAGGATTGGTTTGATTACCCGGTCAGCTAGATTCTCGAGGTCGAGTGCCCCGCCGATCGAATTACCGAATATCCATCCACAGGCTCCCACAGGACGAATGCTGTCGAGCATTAGGCGTAGCGGGCGGATGATGGGTACAACGCCGGGATCATCTTCATCCTCATACGTTTTGGTTTCGTCCTTCACAGTCGTGCGCCACACTGAACGCCGAATGTTGAGGACCTCCCCCTCATCGTCTTCCCACCAGATGCCCCGGATCTCACCCAAGCGCAGCCCTGCAAAGGCTGCCACACCAATTGCTGCCCTGATGACGCCCGTGGAAATCTCCGGAGCATAGGCCGGAGGTTTTTCCCGTTCGACGACAATAGGATCGCGTTGGAAAAGTCCGAGATGCCGCTCAATTTCCTCCAGAGAGTAGGCTTGCCGTTTCCGGCCATGCCTCTTTCCCTTTGGAATCGAGACATCCCGTCATGGGATTCACACCGTCGAGGACGCCAACTCGCTTCGCATGGGTGAAGATGGCGGACAGAGTGACCTTGATGTGTCGATATGTCCCGTGAGCCAGTTTTTCGCCATGCTCACGTTCGATGTCTTGCATCACTTTCTCCCCGTCCACGGTTCGAAAATCCCTCACACGCGTTCCCGCGACTCTGTCCTTCACGTGGCATCTCCAAGCCTCGCGGTAGCCCCTAACTGTGCTTTTTGCGAGCCGTCTTGCCGCGGCTGGAAAGTAAAGGTTTTCCACAAAATCCACGATTTTTGTTCCCGCCTCCGGTGTAAATCCGATCCTGTTTAGTTTTGCCATGTACTCGTTCTTGAGTGGTATCACCTCCGATTTTTTCGGATAGTCACGCACACTTGCCAAACGATGTGCTGTTTGCATGGTCTTTATCGACCCGTCAGGCTGTCTCACCTGCTGCCGATACCGCACAAACCACGAACCATGCGATTCAAATAACTGTCCTTGCTGGGTCATTGGTTTCCTCCATTTCCGGTTTTTGTTGACCCAGCTTTGCGCGTTGTGTGGCCAGCTCGGCGGTCAAGCCAAGCGTTCATCTCGGGCGAGCCCCAGAGATAACGCCGGTGCTTCCCGAGCCTGAAGATTGGAAGTGGATCGGATGTGCGTGAGCGCTTACCCTGCTCCACGATCCAACTTTCAGGGACTTTCAGCCGTTCAGCTAGCTCCAGTGACGTTAATACTTCGTAGTCCATCGCGCTAGATATCCGAATCGACGCTTTTCTTTCTGATCAACGGACGTTTGCTGACTTGCCGGCAAATCTCCGGAAACTTTCCCAATTACCAGAACGTGCTTCCGCGAGATCTCGACAAAACCATCGCGGTATCCACTTCAGACCTGTCGCGCGCCCTGCAGCGCGTTGCGCAGTTCTCGGACGAACGCTCAAGTGCCGTTCGACTACAAGTTGCAGAGAACCAACTACGGGTATTTTCTTCCAGTCCAGAAGCAGGGGAATCGGAGGATGTGGTCGAAACCACTTACGGCGGGCAAGCGTTTTCGATTGGATTCAATTCCAGCTACTTGCTGGACTTCACGAAGGTAGCGGGCTCGGAGAAGATAACATTCCACTTCAAAGAAGCGACCGCTGCCGGAGAATTCCATCCGCTTAACAATGATGGATGCAGCTTTCGGTATGTAGTCATGCCGATGCGGGCGCCTCAATAGTTCTTAGCTGCCAGTGTGACTTAAACCATAACTTTGCCGTTTGGCAAGATTATGTTTTCAGAGCTTCTATTATCCAGCAAGACGAACACTTCAGGTTAATTCGTCCATTTTCCCACCTCATGCCTTCCTATTCCCGTCTCCATCGCACTGTGGGATGCCCACCCATTTACTCAATCATTTCCCAGGTCCTTTTTTCTTGCAACATCTAACATTTCTTCCTCACTATTTACTAACTCCCAGGAAACTGCGGCACCACCTCATGCTTGGGCCTGCCGGTCCGCAAGCTGATCTGTGGGGATTGCCAGGCGTGCTATTAAAGATACGGGGCCTTTTAAAGAGGAACATTAAATCATTACCAAAGAAGAGCATTTGAAGATATTGAGGCAAGGTGTCAAAGCCTGGAATTTCCAGCGAAAGAATATCCAAGTGGCGCTCCTCAGGGAGAAAGATCTGCGTACGGCGAATCTCGACCAGCCACTTTCCGACGAGGTGTCCTCCTCATAAGCGCTGATCTACATCAATTCTGAAACTGCTTTAATTCCAAACATAAGTGACCCAAAATAGAACTAATGGCCTGTAATGAAACTACTGTTAAAACTAGATTAATTAGAAAGTTTTGGCTTACATTAACTATCAATGACTAAAGTCATACCAAGTTTACCAGGTATCTAAAAATATTCTTGACAAATAAATACCCCGAAGGCAGATTAGTGATGCACCAAATGTTTTCAAGATTGTTTTGGTGGTTTGCCGCAAGATAACACTCCGGCCTGTTCCCCAGGAAGTGCTTTCTGCCGCTAGCTTTTTGCAGTTTTTAGCGCTTGGATGATCCGCAACTTAATAGGAATGAGGGAATGCCACGTGAATCGATGGTCTTTGCTTTCGCGTCTTCAGCCTGCCTTGAATGGCACTTCTACATTAGTCTTAGCACTGCTTGTTTTGCTGTGCGGGTTTTCTCACTTGGCCTTTGGGACTAGCCGAGCCATGGGAGTCGCAGTTAAGGCGGCAAGTCCGGCGGTCGTCGCCGCACCACCAGCAACGACGAATGCCAATATTGCTTATGTGGCAAATGAAACCTCTGACAGTATCTCAGTGGTTGATACAGCTACAGATCATGTCATTGCCACGATTCAGACAGGGGTCCATCCTGTTGCTGTGGCAGCGGCGCCGGACGGACGTAAAGTCTATGTAACCATCTTCGGCAATGACAGCGTTCATGTGATCGACACGGCTAGTAATACCATTGTGAACATAATTGCTGTTGGTTCCCAACCGGTTGGAATAGGCGTGACTCCCAACGGCGCCCGGGCTTATGTGGCCAATTTCGCATCATCCAATGTATCGGTGATTGATACAGCCACCAACACGGTTGTAGCCACGATTCCAGTTGGAGATCCGGGAACACCCAGCGACCCATCCGCGATTGCCATGAGCCCGGATGGCGCTCGAGTGTATGTGACCAACCAAAACCAGGGCACCGTCTCAATGATCGACACAGCTACCAATACTGTGGCAGGCGCCATCACGACCGGCGGTAAGAACTCGAACCCCACGGCTCTGGCAATCACTCCGGATGGCGCAAGCATCTACGTGGCCAACCTTGGCTCAAACAACGTTTCTGTGATTGCCAGGGCCACAAACAGCGTTATCGCATCGATTGCGGTTGGTCCGGCTCCCTCCGGCGTAGCCGCGGCCCCCGATGGACAGACCGTGTATGTAACCAATGAAAATTCGCACAGTGTTGACGGAAGCAAGGTCTGGGTGATTAATACAACCACCAATACTGTCACGACCTCCATCGGTGTGGTTGCCAATCCGATTGGAATTGCCGTGACCCCGGACGGCGCCAAAATCTACGTCGCCGGCTTCGGCTCGAATGGTTTATCCGTGATTACGGTCGGGTCCAATGCGTTCCCTGGCTTTGTAGCGGTTCAAGAAGGCCCCTACGGCATAGCCATCGCCAGTATCCGGCAGATCACGCCTCCCAGCATCAGCAAAGCATTTGGCGCAGCCTCAGTTCCACTGAATGGAACGACCTCGTTGAGCTTCACCATCAATAACCCCAATGGATCAACCCTGACCGGCATTGCGTTTAACGATCCGCTACCTTCCGGGTTGGTGGTCTCCACCCCCGGCGGTTTGACTGGTTCCTGCGGCGGCGGAATTATCACAGCAGCCGATGGATCAGGCAGCGTTAGCTTGTCCGGCGCGAGCCTGCCTGCAAACTCCTCTTGCAACTTTTCTGTGAATGTGACGGGCCTTACCGCCGGCACGAAGAACAACACGACCGGACCAGTTACTTCAACTGAGGCAGGTACAGGCAACACCGCTTCCGCCAGTCTAAGCGTGATCCAGGCCGTGCAATCAGGGAAGTTCAACGCTTATGTGGCCAACGAAAACTCCAATGATGTTTCGGTCATCGATACCGCGACCAATACGGTTGTGAGTGCGATCCCGGTTGGCGCCAAGCCGGTGGCGGCAGCTCTAACCCCGGATCGATCCAAGCTCTATGTCGCCAACTTCGGCGACGCCACTCTATCCGTCGTGGATACCACCGCAAACACTGTTACTGCGGTCATAGCGGTTGGCAGCAATCCCATTGCGGTTGCGGTCACTCCTGATGGGACCAGGGCCTACGTTGCCAACTTTGGCTCCAGCAATGTCTCGGTCATTGACCCGGCAAGCAATTCGGCAACCGCTACAATCGTCATCGGTAATCCCCCGTCAGCAGTGGGAGCTCCATCATCGCTTGCAGTTTCCCCGGATGGCGCCAAGTTGTATGTGGCGGATTTCAACTTGAATACAGTGTCAGTCATCGACACGGCAACCAACACAATACTCACAACTATTCAAGTGGGTCCCGAGCCGATTGCTTTAGCGATAACTCCGGATGGCGGGACCGTTTATGTTGCAGACTTCGGTACAACCAGCGTAACTGCGATCACCACCACGACCAACAGCGTAAGCGCTACGGTTACCGTGGGACTAAATCCCGCTGCTGTGGTAGCAACCCCCAACGGCGCAAGCGTTTACGTTACCAGCAAGGCAGCCAACAGCGTATCGGTCATAACCACATCAACCAATACTGTGGCGACCACCATCCCCGTGGGCGCCGCTCCGGTGGGGATTGCCATAACTCCGGATGGCGCCACTGTTTATACAGCCAATTCCGGCGCAAATAGCTCATCAGCCATCTCAGTTGCAACGAATACGGTGACGGCCACCATCCCGGTGGACAGCGGACCTTTTGGAGTCGCCACTCCCAGAGCGCTTCCGCCGAGCATTGTTAAATCGTTTGGCGCGGCCACCATCCCAACCAATGGAACCACTACCTTGTCGTTCACCATTACCAATCCGAACGTGGGCATCATTTTGACGGGAACGGCATTTACCGACAATCTGCCGGCGGGCTTGGTCGTGGCGACGCCCAACGGATTGACCAATACCTGTGCAGGCACAGCTACCGCATCCAGTTCCTCATCTTCGGTGAACTTGACCGGAGGAACGCTGGCCACTGGCGCTTCATGCAACGTGGTTGTCAATGTGACGGCGACTACTGTCGGAGTCAAGAACAACACCGTAACCGTGACCTCAATTGAGGGCGGCACGGGCAATACATCCAATGCCACGCTCACGGTGGCAGGCACGGTGGCTCCTCCAACTATCGCCAAGGCTTTCGGCGCGGCCAGCATTCCGCTGAACGGCTCAACCGCGTTGAGCTTCACCATCCAGAACAATAACACCACGACGACCCTGTCCGGAGTCGGGTTCAATGACACTCTACCAGCAGGCTTGGTGATCTCCACGCCCAATGGACAGACTGGAACATGTGGTAGCGGAGCGATAGCGGCGATCCAGGGCACGAATGTGATCAGCCTTTCTGGTGCAACCCTGGCAGCCAACGCCTCCTGCAGCTTCGCGGTGAATGTGACCGGCACGGCAGACGGTACAAAGAACAATACCACCGACAATGTGATCTCCACCGAAGGTGGCGCCGGCGGGACTGCCTCGGCCAGCATCGTGGTGGTAACGCCGCCTGCAACCACCGCAGCTTTCAATCCCACAACCATCGCTCTCGGCGGAACCAGCACCCTAAGCATCACCATCACCAATCCGTCCTTGGCGGTTACACTAACCGGGGTTGGATTTACGGACATCTTCCCGGCCAACCTAGTGGTTGCATCTCCCGACGGGCTGACTAACACCTGCGCTGGGACTTCCACGGCAGGGTCAGCAAGCCTATCACTGACAGGCGGAAGCATTGCACCGAACAGTTCGTGTAGCGTTACAGTGAATGTGATCAGCGGGGTCTCGGGAACTTACATAAACGATACAGGGCCGGTGAGTTCCACGGAAGGAGGCACTGGCGTCTCGGCCTCCGCAACTCTGACGGTAGATGCCAGAAAGGCCGGTGGAGGAGAAATCGCGCTGCTGACCTTCGCCGGATTGCTTGCAGCTTGGGGCGCGAGGCGCGCATGGCGTAGCAGGAGGCCAGTTTCGCTGTGAACGTGGGATCACTTCACGGTCTATGGACGGGGCTTGCAGACACAGAATTGCCTTCGTCGAAGCGAGGCTTTTTGTGCCGAGTAAGCCTCGTTGCGGCCTTTGTTGTGTTTGCCCATCAACTAAGATGGGAATGGCTGCGGACCTTCACGTCAGAAGTTATCTTGCAAGTATCCGCGCTGCTTGGCATGGCTACAACCCGGATATCATTTGACACCATCAGCGTGAACGGGGAGCTGTTTCAGTATGTTACGGCCTGCACTTTTGTGGACGTTTTCATGGGTTGTATTCCCCTTGTTTGGAGCCAGAGGAGATCGCTTCCGGGAAATCTATTGCAGCTTATGACAGCAGCTATGGCTTTGCTTTGTGCTAACCTCGTGCGGCTGGAAATCGGACAGGTGCTTCATGCCCAGGGTGTGTCGTGGATGTTAGCCGATGATGTACTCGGCGGTTTTGTATATCTTGCAGTGTGGCTTGCTATCTGGCGGTGGCGCAGGGGCGAGTGGTGGGCACACGCGTCCATCCCGCCGTGCGTGCCTCCTGGAGGACAGGCGATACCGAGATGGCAGGACACTGACTTCGGCTGACGATAAGTTCCGCAATACGGCGGCGAGCATCGCTGATAAGTCCGATCCAGCGATTGCTCATCCCGTTGGCCTTGAGTCGGAGAATGCTCTGGTCGCACGTGGTCATGGAGGGAGGCGGGGTGGAACTAACTGCCGGTCGTCCCGCGGCTCGGGCCAAATCGTTTAGCCCTGCCGATTGAAGATGCTTCTGAAATCGCCGTAACGTCCGAGTGGAATAGCCGAAGCAGCGCGCCAGATCGTTCTGATCGGCGTATCCAGATTCGAAAAGCAAGACCAAGGCGTAGGCTTCGGCGCAGCGATTGTCCAAG
>DASZFK010000100.1:0-7958 GCA_035939855.1 Candidatus Angelobacter sp. | reverse complement strand
GCCATGTCGATCAGAACTTTGCCGCTCTTTGCCTCCACCAGGTCGAGGATTCGAAAGATGGCGAAGAGTTCATCGACTCCTGGGGGAACGATCTGGATGAGCGCGCGAAAGATCTCTTTTTCGAAAGTTAGATCGACGTGGAGACCGCCGGTCTCCATGCTTAATTCCGAATTCAATTGTTGCTGAATGCGCGCTGCCCACGAACGGAATTCAGCGACGGAATCAATTTCCATCGCTCCAAAACCGTTGTCTCCAAGAACGGAGATCCGTTGATTGCCAACCGGCTCTTGAAAAATATCGTCGAGCGAAGGAGCAGGATCGGTGGAGCAGACCGTGACTCGCGTCTTTCGATGAGTTTCCCTCGTATGGAATGCGAGCGCAGCCGTGGTTGTAGTCTTTCCTACGCCGCCTTTTCCGACCGTGAAGGAAAGCGGTGTAGCCGATATGGGCCACGCTGCTTCTTTCAGCTTCACATTCTTGCTGGAAGGCGGCTTACTCTCCAGCTTGGCGGCCCGTTGATCGAATACGGCAACTCCAAAACGGGCCAGCAGTTTTACGCCCAGGATCGGATTGCCTGGGTCGGGACCAATCAATCTTGGAATGCGAGGGAAGCGCTTATTCAGGAACTTGATCGCCCGGATCTTCATCTGCAAACGATGGCGGCAGCGCAGGCACCTTCCTGCCTGCTCGACAACACGGTTCAACACGATGGTCCCAACCCGCATCTCGGGAGCCGATTGATCGAGCGATTCCAACGACCGAACCGCCTCATTCAAAGAAAAGGTTTCAGGCGAGGTGACCAGAATGATCTCAGCATTTCCGGCAGAAAAAGCCTTCTGCAACTGCTTCACCATAACTTCCCAGCGGCGAAGAAATGGATGGGAGGGGAGAGTGGAGCGTCCGCCAAAACGTTGGGCCAACAAGGCATCACGGCTGGAGGCGACGTTCAGGAAGTCAAGGAACCTCTGGAAATGCGCTGGAAGTTCGAAGAGGCGCAAGGTGTGTCCGAAAGGGGCTGTATCCACGACAATTTGATCGTAGCTGCCCTCTTCCCACAGTTCTTCAATTGAGAGCAACCCGGCCACCTCTGCCATTCCCGGTAATGTAGTGTCGAGAAGAGGAGCAATTTCTTCCTTTGAAAAAAATGTTCCGCTCTCGACAATACTTAAAATGGCTTCGCGATTACCAGCCAGAAATTTCTTGAATTGTTTCTCGCTTTCGACCTGCCAGGCAAACAACCTGCCTTTTGCCTCGGTAATGCGTTTAGGGGAGGACCGTAGAGGAACCTGAAGCATGTCCGCCAGCGAATGGGCGGGATCGGTGGATATGAGCAAAACGGATTCTCTTGGCTTGTGGGCAGCAAGTGTCAATGCCAAGGCAGAAGAGACGGTGGTCTTTCCTACTCCTCCTTTTCCCACGACAAAGGTAAGCTTGGTCACGGTTTGATTCTACTTAGAAACCCAAAAAACCTACCGCGAGGACCTGTGGTGATAGCTATCACTGCATCTCTAAGCTCAAGTCTTCCCCGCCTTCCCCCAAACGAATGATGCGTGGGGTAATGAGATCATGCGACGATGGCAAGCCCTTTTTTTTGGACCAGCGATAGCAGCTTGAGAGAGGCCCCAGAAGGCCGCTTTTCACCCCGTTCCCACTTGCTGACAAGGCTACTGGTGACATTCAGATAGTTGGCGAAAACAGCTTGGCTTACGTGTTCTCGCTCCCGTATTGCCTTAATCTCTCTCGGCTTCAATGGGCGGATCGGGGTTAAGCAGGCATCATCAAAACGCCGCATGGTCTGCTTGTCAATGGCCCCAGCATCGTGCAAGCCCTTCATGGTTTCATGGATTGCTGCCATTGCATCGCTTCGATACTTCTTGCTCATTCGTTTTTCACCTCCATAAAATCCCCCTTTTTCAACTGTTCTGCGAGCTGCGTCTCAGTCAATGCCAGAACATGCTTCGCGGCTTCCTTGAACTGTTCTTTCTCATCGTCATCGAGGTTCGCCCGTTGGCTTTTGGCGAACCCGTATACAAAGAATGCCTTGATTCCGCGCCGAAAAAAGATAATGGTGCGGTATCCTCTTGATCTTCCCTGTCCAGGTCTGGCGATCCGCTGCTTGATGACCTCACCGCCAAGATCGCCGTCGATCTGGCCCCTTGCCGCCCGAGCGACCGTGTCACGCAAAACCGCATCGGAAATCGCTTCCTTCCGTGCAAAGCGTTGAAACCACCTGGATTTGAAGATTCGCACGGGACGCGCCTTTGATCCATGATATAGCACTAAGTGCCATAGTTCAAGAATCCGCCCCAAGCCGCTAGCTGATATTGGAAGTTGCGTATTCCGACTAAAATGATCCAAGTGGCAACGGCGACCAAACCCATTTCTACATCGAGCCGACTGGCTCTATTGCAAGCCCCTGCGCTCAAGAAAATTCCGTGGCTGGTTCACGGCTTCAGCACCCGTCCGGGTGGCGCAAGCGTCTGCTACGGTGGCAAAAGCCTTAATTTGGGCTTTACCAAGGACGACTCCCGCGATCATGTGGAGCAAAATCGACGCAAGCTTCTGGCAGCGATGGGAGCCACCAGCGACAGGATGACTTGGCCATTAACCAGCCTGCGACAAATTCACTCCGACATCATTCACCTTGTCGAGTCCCCTGCGGCAGATCCGCTGATCGGGGATGGCCTGATTACCAATCGTCCGGGCATTGCCTTGGCGGTAATGACTGCTGATTGTCTTCCGGTGATGTTGATTGACAAAAAGAACAGAGCTGTCGGTGTTTTTCATGCAGGTTGGCGAGGTACGGTGCAACGAATCACAGAAAAAGGCTTGGGAGCCATGCGCTGTCACTTTGGTTCGATGCCATCGGACATTGAGGCGGTAATCGGTCCAGGCATCGGGGGCTGCTGCTACGAAGTCGGCGAGGAGTTGAAGAGTAAATTCGAATCCCAGTTCGCCTATGCAAGTGAGCTGTTCCACCAGGTGTTTGAATCGGATCCGATTCGGGAAAAATATCCGATGCTGTTTATGAACGCTCGAGCCCCCGGCCACGGCGACCCATGCGCCAAGCTCCACCTTGACCTGGCTGAGGCAAACCGGCGGCAAGTCCTGGCCATGGGCGTTCCCGACGACCAAATCACTGTCTTAGGCCAATGTACGGCCTGCAACCCGACCAAATTCTTTTCCCATCGAGCGGAAAAAGGAAAAACCGGAAGGATGATGGCCGTGGTTGGGATTAGTCCCTTTTCAAGAACAAACTAAGCGAACGATATTGGAGCTTAAGCCGTGGGAGTTTCTGGCGTTGCGGCTGCTCCCGATGGGGCGGCAGCGGCTGTCTCGGCCCCATTGATCAGGTCTTTCAATTCCTTGCTGGGCTTGAAATAAGGGATTTTCTTGGCCGGAACCTCTACGCGGGCGCCGGTCTTGGGGTTGCGTCCTACGCGGGGCTTGCGTTGGCGCGTGCGAAAGCTGCCGAAACCACGGATCTCAATCTTGTCGCCAACTCGCAATGACCGCACCACGCTGTCAAAAATGGTTTCGACAATGATCTCACTGTCTTTGCGTGTAAGTTCGGCCAGCCGTGAAACTTCCTCGATAAGATCCGCTTTCGTCATAGCAGCCTTTATTCCACCCGAAATGGCTTCCCGCGTCAAATGTATATTTTGTGGAGAAGGTGATCAGTGTAGCACCTGTTCCCGGTTATCACCTACTTGGATAATTCTATGTTCTTAATGCGTTTGCCTACGCGCACGGTGATCTCCGAAGGAAGGAAAAGATGGAAGACAGAAGATGACATCGGTTGCCCATTGATGCGAACTGCATTTTGTTTCACCTTACGAACCCCATCAGTTACAGAATCAGCTAATCCACATTGGCGCAGGAGCTTGTCGAGACGAATGTAATAGGGCCCTTCCAGCACATCGGCTAGTTTTTTGCTACCGGTGATTGCTACTGAGCTTCCCGCTTCCTCAGTCGTGATGCCTGAGAGTAGCGCGGAAACTTGCACCTTCTCCACGTTCTCCGGCACTTCATCTTTTTGGAACTGCTTCGTCCAATTCTCTTCCGCCTCTTTTGCGGCTTGTTCGGAGTGGAAGTCTTTGACGATCCGCCGAGCTAGGGCTTTCTTTAAATCCATGGGGTGCTCGCGACCAGAGGCGACGCCGGCTTTCATCTGTTCGATTTCGCCTAAGCTCAAGTCGGTGAGCAGTTCGTAATAGCGCCACATCATTGCGTCGGAGATCGACATGACTTTGCCATAAATCTCCCGCGGTGGTTCATTGATGCCGATATAGTTGTTATACGATTTCGACATCTTCTGCACGCCATCGAGACCTTCGATAATCGGGGTGGTCAGGACGATTTGCGATGGCTGCCCATAGACGCGCTGCAGTTCGCGGCCTACCAGAAGATTGAATTTCTGGTCGGTACCGCCCAGTTCTACATCGGCTTCGAGGGCAACTGAGTCATATCCCTGGCATAGGGGATACAGAAGTTCATGCACTGCAATTGGCTTTTCTTCCTGGAAGCGCTTGTGGAACTCCTCACGCTCCAGCATCTGGGAGACTGTGTATTGGGCAGCCAGGCGGATGAAGTCCTCAGGCGAGAATTTGGCAAACCAGCGGGAATTGAAATCCACGACAGTCTTGCCGGCATCGAGGACTTTGAAGACCTGGGCTTTGTAGGTTTCCGCATTGCGGTCGATGTCTTCGCGCGAGAGAGGAGGACGCGTGGCGGAACGCCCAGTGGGGTCGCCGATCATTCCGGTGAAGTCTCCGATCAGGAAGATCACGGTGTGTCCCAGGTCTTGAAAATGCTTCAGCTTGCGTAGCAACACGGTGTGTCCTACATGCAGGTCAGGGGCAGTGGGATCGAATCCGGCTTTAACGCGGAGCGGTTTCCCGGACTTGTACGCTTGGGTCAGCCGCTCGCGCAATTCAGATTCACGGATAATTTCCGCTGCGCCTTTCTTGATGTGAGCCAGTTGCTCTTCAACAGGGGGGAATTGAGGCATAGGGATTGATTATAAATATCCCGCCCAGGTCCACGAGTATTCGATCGTTCGTTATTGATTGGCCAACGGCGGCGCGGGGTACTCCGGGAGTTTTTCGCGGGTACGATTGGCGCGCTGGATTTCCAGTTCTCCAAACAGCAGAGATGGAGCCACGATGGAGCTGGGCAGCGGCTCCGATCGGTTGTAGATATACACGTCGTTTCCGGCGGCGACGATGTCGCTGCGAAGCGCGCGCGTATCGAGCTGATTGAAAGTCGCGCCACGCACCAGTTCCGTATGACCATCGTCCACGTAGATCCTCCAGAGCAATCGTGGAGTAACCGGCGGTCCGACGGTGGTTTCGACATAATATCCATAGGGACGGCCCTGATCGCGGCACATCTGAATCAATTTCTTTTTGAGGTCTTCGAACGAGACTCCATTCGACGCTTTAACGATCAAATTGGATATCTGGGGACGAGGCTGGCCAGCCAGCGCGGTCCGCCCATGGCCATTGGAAGCCGCAAAATCCCGGATGGGTTCACGTCCCAGCAGAAAATGGGTCAGCACGCCCTTGTCGATCACGGTTACCGCATGGGCCTCCACTCCTTCATCATCGACATCGTAGCTACCCATCAAGCTCGTATCGTTCACCTTTTTGAGGCGCGGATCGTCCACAACCGTGAGAAATTCAGGCAGTACGCGGCTCTTGTAATACGACGAAAACTCTCCCCGCGTACGCCCCGGATTTCCAAGCTCCGGCCTGATTCCCAAAATATTCGGCACGATATAACGCTCCACAAGGGCCGTCGCAGCATCGGCGGAGAACAAAACTGGACCGTGATAGTCATCTTCAACGAGCGGGGCTTTACGGAGAGCAGCAAAGGTACCTATCAACTCTTCTGTATCTTTTTGCATTTCCTCGGGCTTCGGCAGTTCGTCCGGTTTAGCCACGATATAAGCATGGCTTCGCTCCAGACGCATTCCATCAGCAGCCTGGCTGCTGCCGGCAAAGCTGTAGCTATACGCGCCGGTGCCATGGCGCGTTATGGAACCTTCGGTGTTTACGTAATAGCGGTTTAGTATCCTGAAGTGTAGGACTGCGGCTGAACTATCCAACTCGGGATCTTTGCGGAAAAGATCTGACGTAGTCCGCAACATCTTTTTCCAATTGTCGAGGCTGGTATCGAGTTTCGCCAGGCTATGAATCGATTCAACCGGCTTCTCTTCAGAAAAGTCAGGAATCTCCTGGTCCACTACCACATTCTTGAGGGCAGCTTGTTTTTCGGTGAGGCCGGAGAGCGCTGCTTTGTAAGCTTTGTCGGTAGCCAGCCACAGTGTATGCCGCAGCGCCAGTTCGTTGTTGTCCATGGGCATGACTTCGATGGTGCCTTGGCCCTCCCCGAAGTAGCTGTCCTGCTTGTGGTCGCCAATGCGCACCACCACGCGCACCAGGCGTCCGACGTTGGAATCGTCGCTGCGGAGCGCGCCCAGGAAAGCATCGGAGATGTAGTCCTGGATCTCGGTCACCTGGTAGTCGATGAAATAGGGCCGTTGAAACTGGCCTAACTGGAGTTTTTCCTGCGACCGCTTCAATTCAGCCAACATGGCTTTCAATATCGGATCGCCGTGATCATTGGTCGAGATCGAGGTCGATGAACTGGGATGGTCGTCCGCTACGGAAAAACAACTGAACAATGCCACCAGAAGAATTAAGACACAGAATTTGCGCATCACCGGCCTCCCTGCCCTGAATTTTGCTGGCTTGTTGTTTCCGCCTTGTCAAAGCCGGGTGGAGGCAACAAGGGTGGACGTGAATGTCCTTGCGCCACCTTCTGCACTTCAATCTCGGAAAACAACATGGCTGGCGCTGCCGCCGAGACAGGAATGGAGCCAGACTCAGCTCCGCACTCTCCATTGAAGACGTCGATTTTCTGGCCGGTCAGGACGATGCGATTCAGGGCGTTCAGCGGAGTTCCAATGATATCCACACCGCGCACGAGTTCATCGGGACGGCCATCGGGATAGACCTTCCATACCATCAGCGGCATGATTTGAAAAGCTTGCGGCATGTTGCGCAGGGTGAGGGTGAAGCCCCCGGCGATGTCCTCAAAATACAGTCCGTAAGGCTTTTTCTGTTGCTGGATCAGGCGAATCAAACGCTGGCGCAGCTCAGCATCAGGAACGGTCTTGGATGAGTGGACGATGAGGTTGCCCTGGCGGCCCACCGGCATCAGCCCCGCCTGGGCACGTCCGTGGCCGTTGGAGTGCAGGAAGCCTTTCACCGGCATCCGCGACATCAAAAACTGCTTCAATATTCCATTGGCGATTAGCTCGGCGCGCTGGCTCTTTTGCCCTTCTTCGTCGAAGTCGTATTTACCGCTCAATTCAATGCCATTAATGTTCGAAACGGTTGGATCATCTTCTACGCTGAGGAACGGCGGCAATACGGATTGGTTCACTCTCTTGGTAAAGGTCTGGCCTTCGTTTTCTCCGCGTTGCCGTTGCCCTTCAAGGCGGTGGCCAACAACCTCGTGAAAGAAAACTGCGGCCGCGCGCCCCGAAAGCAGCGCCGGACCATTGAAAGGTTCAACTACACTGGCCTTTTTCAGCTTCTTCAAGTCATCTGCGATCTTTTCGATCTTGGCGGTGATGACTTGCTCGGAAGCCAGTTTGTCGAAAGATGAAGCATCAAAGGTCTCCGATCGCGCCAGTTCCATTCCGTCATCAGCCAGTGCGCTTCCCAGGGCAAGAATACGGATGAGAGGCCGCGAAGTCACAATCTTCGATCCTTCGGTAGAGATGAAATATCGAGTCGGCGCATCCACCATCAGCATGACGGTCGAATTCTCGATCTCGGGATACTTGCTAAAGATAGCCGAATATTTCCTGACCTTCTCTTCCCACTCATGCCGGTCGAAGTTAGGAAGCAGGACTGCGTTGCCAATGGATACTTGTGGCTTCTCGA
>DASZFK010000099.1:0-5190 GCA_035939855.1 Candidatus Angelobacter sp. | reverse complement strand
CGGTCTCGGCTTTTTGCAACGGCACAGAGTAATAGGTCAACTGGGCGCCGGGATTGTCTTTGGCAAGGCGCTGGGCACGGGCACTCTGACTCAAGGCACGATCAATCTCGGCATTCGCCTGTTGCCAGTTTGCGCGGTCGCGCAGTCGGACGATCGTGGCGAAGTTAGTCGCTTGACCCTCGCCTTCTTGGCTCGGTTGAAGCGCAGTATATATAGCGGCATTTAAAGGAGTGGTTGCAGACTCGGGCAACACACCAATGATCACGTACGGCTCACCTTTCAGTAGAATGGTTTGTCCCAGAACATCCGGCTTTCCATCAAAAGCCATGCGCCACAAAGCGAAGCTTAGGATGGCCGCCTTGGAGCCCTGCGGACGGTCCTCATCTTCCGAGAAATTGCGCCCCAAAATGGGTTGGAGAGACAATACGTCAAAATAATGCGCCGACACTCGCCCTGCAAGAAGATACTGCACCCGAGAACCAGCTTGAAGATTCACCCCGGAAGTCCGTTTACCGGAAACAGCGGAGATTAGTGAAGGAACATTGTCGCGCAGCAACTCCCATTGTTGGCCGTCTATGCTTCTCCGGATATCTGAAGATTCAGACCCGGCAGTCCGAGCATAAATTGTCCCAATACGCTCCGGGTGACCATAGGGCAGATCCTTGAGAAGGAGCGCATTCACAATGGAAAAGATTGCTGTATTTGCTCCAATGGAAAGCGCCAGCGTAACGACTACCGTAAGGGTGAAAGCAGGATTGCGCCATAGCTGACGAATGGCGAGCTTCAGATATTGAACGAAACTTTCCATCAATTCCCTCCCAGCCGCAATAGCGACTTCGACGAAATGAGCAAGGAGCTTTGCCGAAGCTTCAATCGAGTGATTTCAATAGCGAATCCTAGGAGGCGATCAGACTGCGAACCACCGACGCAGCATGTCAACTGTCAGCGATGCTGTCCTAAGCCTAATGCTCACACCATATCCATATTATAGAATCACTTATTACGAGAGAGTTTGCCTGGCCGCCGGAACAAACTACCATATTTTTTGTGTGAAATCAGCCCATAGCAACAAGAATTTTCCGGTCACCGGAATAGGGTTGACGACCATGCATAACCAAGTGATTGTCACATACCAGAATATCGCCTTCCTGCCAATGGAAAACTCGTTCCTCGGCCGCCATTGCCTTCCGGATTTTGTTCAAGTCTTTTTCATGGAGAGGAGAACCATCTCCAAAAAAAGCATTATGAGGCAGTTCGTCTTCACGAAGAATCGAGAGCAGTTGCGTACGGAAACTGGGATCCAGGCTGGATGGATGCCATTGTTCCGCTTGATTAATCCACACCTCTTCCTGAGTTCTTGGGTGGCGCAAGATTGCAGGCGCGCGTGTGGAAGTACGCAACTCGCCACCCGGCTTCCATTCAAACTCATATCCATCCGCAACGAGGCGCTTTTCCACTTCATGGCGGTTCCGAGTGCCAAACACGTCCATCCACGATCGCCCAAGCCCCATACCACCATGCATATTGTTGACGTAGAGCACACCTTTTCGCTCAAAGCAGTCACGCAATTCGGGATCAAGGCGATCCAAGATCCGGCGGCAATCGGCGATCGGAGTTTCTCCCCCGGATGCGGCTCTTTTTGCGCAGAAGAAAAGAATCGTCCGGGGCATGCGTTTCAAATAGGATGCTTCATTGTGCAATGAAATTCTTTCATCCTTAGCGTACTCGGTGGAAGTGAAGACATGAGATACGACTTTCGTGCGAGGCGAATTGCCGCCCGCATAGTCACTGAATTCATCGCAAAAGACCGCGGCAATATCTTGAAACTGTTGTGCCGACCCGATTGCGAATCCGCGAAACAAGACGGCCCCGTGAAGATCCAGCCACCGCACAACCTCTTCTTTGTTGGCTTTCAGCCATCCTCGTAGCTCTGCGCTATTGGATCTTATTTGTTGGGGAGAGGCCACGAATGGTAGCGTGGCGGAGGCTATCTGCGTGTCAATCATAGTTTCTCCTTCTTCATAGCTCAGTTGAGTAGAGCGATTGTCAAAACCAAGTTTGGTCAAGTACCGGGGGCTGATTCAAGATCTCTGGCCTGCCGCCACCATGTCGCCAATGAGCGGACATGGGGAACTTGCAAGATTGAGAAATGGTGGCCTGGTCCGTACCAGACGTCGAGTTCGGCGGCCCACCGTCGCCACTGAACGGCATAGGCCGCTCTTTGCCTCGTGACGTCATCATTGAAGCTCTTGTTTCGGCAAGCTGCGCTGACTAGAACGAGATGGAGCTTGCCAGTGTACAGCCCGTGTGGAACATAAGTGGTGCGGCATGCGGCAGCAAAGGTCGCGAGAGAGCCGCGGAGCACGTCGGGAGTACTACGCGCCGGCAAACATCTTGCCTTGACTAAAGCTGCATGCAGGTTAGAAATGAACAGCTCAATCTCGCACGATGCGATGATGGTCTCATTGACGTACAAGGTCCTATCAAAGATGCTTTCGAATACGCCGACAAATTGATTGAAAATATGAGAAGTACCCGCCTCATGAGGTGTTTCAGGCGGCTCAGTATCGATCAATGTAAGTGACGCCACCGAGCGTTTTTGTTTTTGCAACCGCAGGGCCATATCAAAGGCAACCAGACCGCCATAGGAATGACCCAACAGATGTATTGGTCCATTAAAATTTAGCTGCGCTAAAGCTCCTAAGTTATAGAGAGCCGCAGCTTCCACACTTTGATGGGGCTGTTCGGCACCATCGATCCCGCGTGGTTGAAGTCCATAGACGGGCCAGCGTGCCCCCAATGCATCAAAAAATTCGTTGAAAGCAGTAACGCTCGCACCTGCACCGGGAATACAAAAAATGGGTATTTCACTGCTACGGACAGCGTGCAAAGGCACAAGGGGATCAGACGCGAAGATCGCAGATGACGGATACATTTTGATTGATACAGGCTTTGTTCAGAAACAACCGCGGGACTGTTCAGGAACTTTATTTTCTGTGTGCTATCGGGACCAGGAGCTCAACATTCCTCACCTTGCAGCATTCCAAGCAGCTCCCTGCAAGAGATTGTGGGCTTGTTTTCTCATCGATTCCATCGAGTTCAATCCGTCACTCTGACTGATCACCTGAGCCCGATGCGAATTAATCAATTGGATTATTCCTTCAGACGCTTTCGATTCGCGCTCTTCGACCGCCGGCTCCGGGCAGAGGAGGAGACGCGCATAAGACTCAACCAATTGGGCTACCTGCATCGTGCTGCCCCCCACGGGTGTCTGGATCGGCAGGATGGCAACGGAGAGACCCACAACGATTCTCCTACTCCTCCTGAATGCGCACTTGGCGCCCAAGGGCAATTCACTGATCCAGGCTCCTCCCGAGTCAAGAATGTGGAAGGCCAACTCCTTATTCTCGGCTGGATAGATTTTGTGGAGGGGCGATCCAAAAATTGCAACGCTCTTGCCGCCTGCTTCAATTGTCCCTTGGTGGGCGGCTGCGGCAATTCCCCTTTCCACGCCACTCACCACCAGACAGCCATCGGCGACGAGCGACTGTGCTGTGCGGAATGCGACATCCGCTCCCCAGCGAGTGCAATTGCGGGTACCGATCACCGCGACAGCAAGCATATTGGTGAGAATCTCCTGATCCCCTTTTACGAATAGAGTCATAGGAGGAAATGGAATGAGCCTGAGCAAAGGAGGATACCGCGGATCGCCAAGACAAATAACCCTGATTTGGCTGTCCGCTAGAGCGCGAATTTCCTGATGTGCGCTGTCGAGCAAAGAATCCCAGTCTACATTCACCAAGCGAGCCAGACCTTCACCGACATACCCCCTGAGCCTATGGCGGTAATCAGCTCGGCTGAATAATTGCACACTTTCTAAGGAAGGGAACTCTTTGTAAATTCGCAATGCCGACTCCTGACTGAGGCGGGCGAGATGCGATAGAGCATAGGTGTAAGCCAATTGAGTTTCCCAGTTCTTACTTGAACGTCCGTTCTCGACAGCGATTCCCATTGCTCTTATTCCTGTTCCAGCCTATCTTGCCGATGACCAACATCGACCGATATGGAGATTCAATTTTTGCAAAATGCTATAAAAGCCAGGTTATTAGGCCGCAGCCTGCAAACTGCTGAGTGCTATGCCCTCGCAAATAGCGGCGCCGAGATAACGCAGACGCTCTTCGCCAGTCATCATCGTTGTATGTTTCCCATCAACGGCAATAACGTGCATATCATCCCCTAACAAGTCACGCCATCCATGTGACGTCGGTGGGTCATTTTCTTTGGCCTCAAATAGCCAGACTGGCACGGGCAGCTTAACAAGCGAGTAATTATCCACAGCCCTTCTAGTTGCATATCGAGTAGCCAATGCACAATGGATGGTCAAGCCGTCTAATATTGGGAGGGATTCAAGCTCCTCTGGCAAGAGCTTGGTCTCATAGATGTGCTCAACCAGCCGCTGAAAGTCAAAAGCCTCCGCTACTTGTTTAATATGGTCCAAAGCCTGCTGGTCTACGCGTCTTGACAAAAACTGAATCAATTCAGATTTGTCATCAAAACTCTCTGCAGCTGCGGACGATTGATGGTAAAAAGTATCAAGAAGGCCTAGAAACTCCACACACTCACCCAGATCAATCAATCTTCGCGCGATTTCATAGCAGATAATTCCTCCTGCTGACCAACCAGCGATCCGATAAGGCCCATGCTGTTGTACCTGGCGAATCCAGTAGATATATAGCTCGGCCATTTCTTCTATGGTTTTCAAAGGTTCCTGGCCAGGGGTGAGTCCACTCGCCTCCAGGCCATAGATTGGCATATCAATATTGACAAACGGAGCCATGCTTCTCGCATAGTCGATTCCACCTCCCCCAGAGTGAATGAGGAAAAGGGGAAGCTCAGTACCTTCAGGCCGAATTGGAATCAGATTTTGGTGGGTAGTTTTAGAGTTGCCAGAATTCAGTACAGTCGATAACCCTGAAAGCGTCGGGTAGGTAAATAAATCTCGCAAAGTAATACTGGCGCCGAATGTCTGACGTACCCGCACCAATAACTGGACGGCCAAGAGGGAATGGCCACCCAACTCGAAGAAGTGGTCGTGCCGGCCTACCCGCTCCAGCTTCAGTAACTCCTGCCATATTCCCGCCAGGCTCTGTTCCACCTCCCCCTGCGGCGCTTCATATCTCCGTCGCGCGT
>DASZFK010000098.1:0-3776 GCA_035939855.1 Candidatus Angelobacter sp. | reverse complement strand
ATCGTAGAAACAACAAGAACGAAGCCCAGGCACGGGAATTTGTCTCCGCTCTTTACAGAAATGTGCCGGTGCTCGATTCCGGCGCACGAGCTTCCACTACAACTTTTGTGGAGCGCGAAATTGGCGATGTACTGATTGCCTGGGAAAACGAAGCTTATCTGGCTTTGCAGGAATTCGGGGCAGGGAAGTTCGAGATTGTTACTCCACCGGAGAGTATTCTGGCTGAGCCTCCGGTGGCCGTGGTCGAAAAGTTTGCGCAGAAGCACCACACAACCGACGTGGCCAAGGCGTACCTGGAGTTCCTCTACTCCGGCACCGGGCAAGACATTATCGGAAAGAACTTTTATCGTCCCACGTCGCCTAAAGCCCTGGCGAAGTACTCCGGCCAATTCAAGCCTGTGAAGCTCTATTCGTTCCAGTCAATCTTTGGAACATGGCGGCAAACCCAGGCAAAACACTTTGGCGATAACAACATTTTTGACCAGATCTATTCGGCGCGGCGTTAACGACAAGGAAGAACAATGCATCTGCGGAAACCACAACACGCTCTGCCGGGGTTCAGGGTCACCATGGGCTTCACCCTGGTCTATCTGTTCCTGATTGTGGTCTTTCCTCTTATGGGATTGGGAATCAAAGCCTCGGGCATCGGATGGACGAGGTTCCATGAGATTGTGACATCGCCGCGCGTGATTGCATCCCTGCAACTCAGCTTTGGCGCTTCGCTGATTTCGGCCGGGATCAATGTGGTTCTTGGATTCGTGGTGGCCTGGGTCCTGGTTCGATACAAGTTCGGGGGAAAGCGCATTCTGGATGCGCTGGTCGATATTCCTTTTGCACTGCCTACTGCCGTGGCTGGAATCGCCCTTACTACGCTTTATTCGAGCAAAGGATGGTTGGGGCAGATGTTGACACCACTCGGCATCAAGGCGGCCTACGCCCCTCTGGGAATCGTTGTGGCCTTGAGCTTTGTCAGTTTGCCGCTGGTTGTGCGATCGATTCAGCCGGTCCTTGAGGAGTTCGATCCTGAAGTCGAAGAGGCGGCTGCGGTGTTGGGCGCGCATCGTGGCCAGAGATTTTTGCGCGTCATGCTTCCCGAGTTGGCGCCCGCGATCCTGACTGGGTTTGCTCTCTCCATGGCGAGAGCGGTCGGAGAATACGGATCGGTAGTCTTTATTTCCGGCAATCTTCCCATGCGCACCGAGATTGCTCCCTTGCTCATCATCAGCAAGCTGGAACAATACGACTACACAGGCGCAACGGCCATTGCGGCCATCATGTTGGTATTTTCGTTTTCCATCCTGCTGGGAATCAACCTGTCTCAATACTGGAGGAGGCGTCGAATTGCGCCTGTATTAGCATGAGCACCGCAACTGCTCCGCTTTCGAACAAGGTCCTGACGGCCCGCTTTGGCCGCGTGATCCAGCGCGACCCGCTGTGGATGCGGGCAGGTTTGATCGGCATTGCTTTTTTGTATCTGGGCGTTCTGGTTTTTCTTCCACTGCTATTGGTTTTGGTAGCTGCCCTGGGCAAGGGCGTTGCCGCCTATTGGGCCGCAATCACCGATTCGGCGGCCCTTGACGCTATCAAGCTCACGCTCTTTGTCTCGTTCTCTTCGGTTTCGCTCAACCTGCTGTTTGGACTGGCAGCCGCCTGGGCGATCACCAAATTTCAATTTCGAGGCAAAGGCCTGCTGGTAACGCTCATTGATGTCCCATTCTCGGTCTCACCTGTGGTTTCCGGCCTTATTTTTGTGCTCCTGTTCGGCGCTCAAGGATGGTTTGGCCCTTGGCTTCAGGCCCATGACATCAAGATTGTTTTTGCATGGCCGTCCATTCTGCTGGCTACAACTTTCGTTACGTTTCCGTTTGTGGCCCGCGAACTGATTCCCTTGATGCAGGCGCAAGGCAACGACCAGGAGCAGGCTGCCATCACGCTGGGCGCAAATGGCTGGCAGACTTTTCGCCATGTCACCTTCCCCAACATCCGCTGGGGATTGATCTATGCTCTGGTGCTGTGCAATGCGCGAGCTATGGGAGAGTTTGGAGCTGTCTCCGTGGTTTCCGGCCATATTCGCGGGCAGACCAACACCATCCCTCTACACATCGAAACGCTTTACAACGAATATTCCAGCTCGGCAGCCTTCAGCGTCGCTTCTTTGCTGGCCTTGTTTGCCTTTGCCACGCTGGGGATGAAGGCGCTGATGGAACGCCGCCTTTCGCGTGAAGGCGGTGTACGGCGACTCGACACCCGCCACAACAATGAAGACATATTCAGGAGCCTCGAATGAGAACGACGTCCTCTATCACTCTGAACCACGTCTATAAGCATTTTGGGAGCTTTGTAGCGCTCGATGATGTCACGCTCGACATTCAAGCCGGACAATTGGCTGCCATTCTGGGACCTTCCGGTTCAGGCAAAACAACACTGTTGCGGACCATCGCGGGGCTGGAGACACAGAACCGTGGCTCGCTGTACTTCGGCACGGAAGAGATAACAGAGACCAGCCCGCGCGAGCGCAACGTAGGCTTCGTCTTTCAGCACTACGCCCTTTTTCGCCACATGACTGTACTTGAGAACATTGGGTTTGGGCTGAAAGTTCAGCGGCGCAAGTTGGGGCTATCGAAAAAGGACATTCGCGACCGCGCGATGCGCCTGTTACGCACAGTACGGCTCGAAGGACTTGAGAATCGCATGCCGGACGAACTCTCTGGTGGCCAGAAGCAACGCGTGGCTCTGGCGCGTGCCCTGGCGATTGAACCTAAAGTCTTGCTGCTTGATGAACCTTTCGGCGCGCTGGACGCCAAAGTGCGCAAAGAGTTGAGGCGCTGGCTGCGGCTCTTTCACGAGCAGATGGGCATCACCACTGTGTTCGTCACTCACGATCAGGATGAAGCCCTGGAAATCGCCGACCAGATCGTGATTATGAACCACGGAAAAATCGAACAAGTCGGATCACCAGGCGAGATCTATGGCCAGCCTGCTAATTCTTTTGTGGAAGAGTTCCTGGACATCTCCGAGAACCCAGTACCGGCCAATCTGCTGGCTTCACGGGTAGCTTCTCTCCCTAGGAGCTTTGCGTTCGGAGATTAGTAAAAATTGGTGATTGGGTAATTGGGTAATTGTGAACCCTTTAGCCACGAATGGACGCGAATTAACACGAATCAGAAAAGAGTCAGATATACTGAAATCCGACATGCAGCTTGCCTTTAAACGAATCCTGCTGAAGCTCTCCGGTGAGGCCCTGGCTGGCGAAAAGGGTTTCGGAGTGGAAACCGCTCTCATCCATGCCATGGCCGCAGAAATCAAAGATGTTCACGAACTGGGCGTTGAAATTGCGCTGGTCGTGGGTGGCGGCAACTTTTTTCGCGGCGTGGCCGAACAAGCCAAGGACATGGATCGGGTAGCAGCCGACCACATGGGCATGCTGGCGACCGTAATCAATTCCCTGGCGCTTCAAGATGCGCTGGAGAAGCAGGGCGTTTACACCCGCGTCATGTCAGCCATTGAGATGAATCAATTTGCGGAACCGTTCATTCGCCGCCGCGCATTGCGCCATCTTGAAAAACGCCGGGTCGTGATCTTCGCAGGCGGAACCGGCAACCCATATTTTTCCACTGACACGGCTGCTTCCCTGCGAGCCATGGAGATCAAAGCCGACGTGATCATGAAAGCCACCCGGGTCGACGGCATCTACGATGCTGACCCTCGTTTGGTTACCGATGCCAAGATGTTCGACACCATATCCTATTTGGATGTCCTCAAGCGCGGGCTCAAGG
>DASZFK010000097.1:0-2783 GCA_035939855.1 Candidatus Angelobacter sp. | reverse complement strand
AGCGGTTCATCAAGCTTTTTTGCCCTCTCGCAAAGTTCCCGAAAGGTCAGAGAATCACCATTCACCTGAAAGCGAGGCTTGTCGGGAACGGCCGGATTCCAATCGTAGAGTCGAAGGCTGCGCACGGCCCAGCCAAATGCTCCCCGCTCGTTCATATCCCTGGAACCCAAGTTTGGACCCAACTCACAAGCACTTATTAGACCAGCCGATACCAAATAAACAGCGCCGCTCGCAAAGCCTCGTAAGGCTGAACTATTCTGGTGCGGTCACTTTAGGAACAGGCCCGGCGTGGAATACGACAACGCCGGGTAGCTCAGCTAGAGGTACGGGTGCTGGCAGCACTGAGTTGCAGCGGCAGAACGGTCTTTGGACGAATAAGAACGTCATCACACTCCGCAACGGAGCGACGACTTACAGCAACATCGCCGCCAATCAATGCCTATATCTCGCCACGCTGACCACATGGCGGGTCAGGTCAGTTGTCATGTGTCATGGGTCAGAATAGAAAATATGGAGTATGGAACGCGTACAATTACGTGCCGATTACTTTGCAGGCGGGAGATTCTATGGAGCTGGACCTACAATGTCGCGACGATCCGCGGATCGAACAACACGCCCTCATCTTACAGCGGCGTTCAATGTCGGCAGCGGGACTAGTTGCAATGGTCTAACGGTTCTTTGTGGGTTGGCGGAAGAAACAATATCCGCCAACTTTTTACACAATTTAACCCCAACGCCTCGTCTGGAAACAATCTGGCTCAAATCGTATTTGGCTCAACTCCGCTAGGGCCTTCTCGGCTGCGTCAAAGATGAACAATAACGGATCGAACCTAGTAGTGGATTTTCCTCCCGCCCTCTACATTTTGGCGCCACCCCTGGGGCTTAACGTTCTTGCAGAGCTTGAATCATCCAACGCAACCAACGCTAACGTCTATCAGGGCGGCAGCAGTCAAATTATGAACTTCAGGCCACATGGCCCGGATAGAGAGGAGCAAACAAATGGCAGAGACTCAAAAGGGTGTTGGCACCGATGCCATCACCGCAATTATCGCGGCAATACTCGCGCTAGCTAATGCGCTCGACAAAAAAGGCGCGCTTTCATTCGAAGAATATCGCGATGCGCTTTTGAGCATGTATCGAGAAATGCCGCACGAAGATGCCAGCGGGGATGCGGGTCACATATTCGATGGCATGCTGTCTCAGCTCGAACGCGCGATAAGGAATCGAAAGAGACAAGCGTAAACGCGGGGCCGGGGCCCGTGACGAGAGGACGAGAGCATGATTAAATCCCGGTGATGGGGGCTTTCCAATGGACCGCCAGACGCTGGTTCGCAGGTTAAGGAAGAAAATAAATTTACACGCTGGACCAACATTGGATTGCTCATTGCTGGCATTACCGCGCTGTGGTTGACACAAGCAAATCTCCTGTCGGGTTTTCAAGCTGGGCTTTCAGCGCATACAAAAACGCCGCAAACACCATCGCGACCTAACACACCGCAATAGCCGGTTGACTAACTTCCACAGGACTCAATGAACGGCGCGGGGCAAGCGACCGCAGGCCCCAGTTGACCAAAGGGGATCTCATATGACGTGGAAAATCAAAATTAAGGGCGAAAAATACATCGCCGAAGTACTTTCCGACGATCTTATCCACGCCATTTTCAAAGCGAATGAATGGAGGAGCCAAGGGGCGGAGGTTTCGATCGAGGACGTAAGCGACAACAAGGTAGACGAAGCCACGCTGAGTAAGGCGGCTGACCAAATCAACTAGAACCTATCTCAAAATTGCGGCTGGGAGTCGATCGGCTATAAATGGAGAATGATTCGGCTTGGCGATGCGGAGTGGGAACGTATCCGGAATCACTTTCCGGAAGAGAAGATTGCTGACGGGCGCCCTGGCCGGAAGCCTGTTGCGACGCGTCAAGTTCTTGAAGCCGTGCTGTGGATTCTGAACACAGGCGCACAGTGGCACATGCTGCCGCAATGCTATCCGAATTACAAAACGGTGCATCGCCGCTTTCAGGCATGGTGCCGCAGCGAGGTGCTGCGTCAGGTTTTGACGGACATCGCCAACGAACTGCGCGACAGGGGCGCGCTGGATGAAGAAGAGTGCTTCATCGATGCAACGTTTGCGATGGCCAAGGGCGGGGGCGCGGATGTGGGAGCGACGAAGCGCGGGAAAGGCCTGAAAATCATGGCGATTGTGGATCGCCATGGATTACCGCTCTCGGTCAGCACGCATGCCGCGAACCATCACGAAGTACGCTTGGTGCAGTTATGCTTTGACTTCTACATGATCGAAGCCAAGCCTGAAAATCTCATCGGAGATCGCGCCTATGACAGCGATCCACTGGATGAGCAATTGCGCCGCGACGGAATCGAGATGATCGCGCCGCATCGTGCCAACCGAACCAAGCCGCCGACACAAGACCGGCGCAGGCTCAGCCGATACACGAGGCGATGGTTGGTGGAGCGTTTCTTCGCCTGGATACAATGGCAACGTCGCATCCTCGTCCGCTGGGAGTATCACCCTCAGAACTTCCTCGGCTTCGTCCAGCTCGCCTGCTTAATTATCCTCTTCAAGCGATTTTGAGATAGGTTCTAGCGAACTTTCGCCGTTTGCCTCTACATTCACGACGACACGGCAGAAGACATTGCCACCTGAGGCGACCAAAAGCAAAAGCCCCGAAACGCTCGCGGCTTCAGCTAATGTCTTTTGCCTGGCCGCACTTTCATTCTTTCAGGAATCCGAGTCGTTACCTGACAAACGGCCGATCAGTTAG
>DASZFK010000096.1:0-9377 GCA_035939855.1 Candidatus Angelobacter sp. | reverse complement strand
CCCGTCCGCAAGACATTGAAAACGGAGCCAACGTGTTGCTGCAAACGGTGCTGAGTTTCGACGCCGGCAACTGAGACAATCAAAGCCTTTTTAGCGTCGAATACACACGAATTAACACGAATAAAAAACAAGAGCCGGAATTAAAGGTTCTTTCCACTGCTGCTTTCGTTGCTTATATTGTTTTATTGTTCTTTGAAATTGATTCGTGTTCATTCGCGTGTATTCGTGGCCCAAAGGTTTTGGTTTTTGTCGATCAGTGCATCGGTGGTGGCGCTTAATTTGTTTTTCGTCGTGACTCTGCTGCAATGCGACCTTTATGATTAAATGTTTCAATGCTCACTCTCGACCAAGCTCAAGGCATTTTCGACCGCATCAGGAAGTTTTCGACTGCCGGTGAAATTGAAATTATCTTTTCATCCCACAATTTTTCCCTGACCCGATTTGCCAACAATACGATTCATCAGAATGTGGCGGAGCTTAATGACGCGGCTTCGATCAGGGTGGCGTTCGATGGCAAGACCGCCCGCGCGACTACCAACCGTTTCGATGATGAAAGCCTGAAACGCGCTGTACAGTCGGCGGAGAGCATTGCCAGAGTACAGGAACCCAATGCTGATTTGTTGCCGGTTCCGTCTCCTGCTGAATGCGCGGCGGACGCGCCTGCTCCCCAGCGCTGGTTCGAGCAAACCGCAGCGATCACTCCCGCAGGTCGCGCCGAGGCCGTCGGCAAGATTGTTTCTGTAGCCAGGAAATCCGGCTTGACTACGGCCGGCATCTATTCAAGTTCTCAACACGCTGAAGCTCTGATCAATTCAAAAGGTCATGCAACTTTTCATCGCCAGACCTCGGCGGAAGTTTCCATTACCATGCTGGCCGATGATTCTTCCGGATGGCAGAAATCCAATTCACCCGACGCAAAGAATCTTGATCCAGTGCAACTGGCTGAAATCGCGGCGCGTAAGGCGAAAGACTCTTGTAACCCGAAAGAATTGCCGCCGGGCCGGTATACGGTGATTCTTGAACCTGCAGCAGTGCTTGACCTGGTTGGCTTCCTGTTTTGGGATTTCGGCGGCATGGCAATTCTGGACCAGCGCTCTTTTCTCAACAACAGGATTGGAACCAGGCTCTTTGGCGAGAACATCAGCATCATGGACGACGTGTATCATCCACTCCAGTCCGGAGCAGCCCACGACGGCGAAGGAATAAGCCGTAAAAGAATGCCACTGGTGGAGCGAGGAGTAGTGAAGAGGGTTGTCTATGCACGCAGTACCGCCGCGAAGATGCGCAGCTCCGAGTTTGCGGAAAAGGTCGGGGAAATCGCTCCCACCGGACACGGCCTGCCTTTACCGAATGAGCTTGGCGAGATTCCGCTCAACATTGTCTTCATCACGCCGGGCCGCGAACAATCCGTAGATCAGATGATCGCGGGAACCGAACGCGGAATTCTGGTGACCCGGCTATGGTACATCCGTGAAGTGGACCCTTATGAAAAGATGCTCACCGGCATGACCCGCGATGGCACATTCCTGGTCGAAGGCGGGCAGGTGAAGCATGGAATCCGAAATTTCCGTTTCAATCAGAGCCTGATCGAAATGCTGAACAACGTTGAGGTTATGAGCCATGCAGTGCGGGCCAGCGGTGAGGAATCCTTCGACATGGTTGTGCCGGCGATGAAAGTTCGGAATTTCAACTTCACCGAGGTTACAAAATTTTAACTCGATTTTGAGGCATGTCCTTCAGTGCGCCCCAGGATACCAAAGTAACTTTGGCTGGGCATGATCTCGATGTATAACACCATAGACATGAGCAAAAATGCAGTGTTGACCGATCAGCGAAATGCGATAAGGTTCCCGCTCAAGCTCCCCATTACCATCCGTACCGGCGATGCCCACGAGCATTTCGCCGAGACTGCCGACATCTCGGCAGGTGGCGTCCTGTTCCACATGAACACCGAGCTGGCTATTGGTACGATCATCAATTTCCGCATCGTTCTTCCAGCCGCAGTCCTGGGCACGGATACAGATGTGCTTGTGAAGTGCACGGGACGCGTTGTTCGCTGCCTGGGCGAAGGCTCCAAAAAAGCCGTGGCCGCAGTGATCGACGAATATTCGTTTGAACGCGTCTTCTCGCACGCGGGATAGGAAACGGCAATCAGCACTCAGCTCTTTCTAATTCGTGTTCATTCGCGTATATTCGCGGCTAAACGGTTTCAAAACACCAACCATGCCCACTATGCTGTCTCCCTTCAGCCCAAAAAGCCGAGCGGGCTGAGCGCTGAGTGCTTCTAAGCTACTGCGTACTGACTGCGTTGTACTTCTTCAAGATCTCCACCGTTTCTTTGATGGGAAGGGCTTTTACGGTATGTCCTCGGGCGGTGACGCCGTGGGCGCGCAGCATTGAATTGTAGATCGACTCCTCGGTTGCTTCGATCACGGCTTCAAACAATGGTGACATGCTTTCATTGCTCAACAGCGTTCGAGGTTGATCTTGTTTTCGATCAGCATGGATGCGAACTTCGGACGCCGTAGAAAAAGCAATCACAAAATCTCCACTTCCGTTGCTGCCACTCGAACCGGTGCGGGCCAGTCCCATCATGGCGCGAGCGGCCAGACGGCTGAGATTCCGATGGTCGAGGGGAGCATCGGTGGCCACCACAATCATGATTGAGCCATTGGCCTGCTTGTCGCCCTCGACATAGTCCTTCAAATAATATCTGCCCAGTTCGCGGCCAACGGGAGCGCCTGCGATGGTCAGGATACCGCCAAAGTTTGTCTGTACCAAGACGCCCACCGTGTATCCGCCCAATGCTGCAGGCAGATGGCGCGACGAAGTCCCAATTCCTCCTTTGAATCCAAAAGCTATCGTTCCTGTACCTGCGCCAACACTGCCCTCTTCCACAGCGCCGGATTTAGCATTTCGTAGTGCAGAGAAGACATCTTCAGCGGTGATCGGACGAGTTCGGATATCGTTCAGATAACCATCGTTGGTCTCACCCACCAAAGGATTCACCGATTGCACATCTTCATTGCCCAGCTGTCCTGACATATAGGTAATCAGCGCATCTGCAACTTTGGCGGTAGAGAGCGTTGAGGTGAGCAGAATAGGCGTTTCAATCTCCCCCAGTTCATTGACCTGCGTAGAACCGATAAGTTTTCCAAAAGCATTGCCGACAAAAACCGCTCCTGGAACTTTTTCCTGAAAGAGGTTGCCTCCGTGCGGCAGGATGGCGGTAACTCCAGTGCGAATGTTATCTCCCTTAATCAAGGTAGCGTGCCCCACTCGTACTCCAGCCACGTCGGTGATGGCATTCAAAGGACCGGGAGCCAACACTCCAACACGAATTCCGAGGTCGCGCGCTCTAGGGCGAGCCTCCGGTTGGCCAAGGGCAAACTGGCACAGGAACAAAATAAGAATGACCGCACGAGAAAGCCTGGTTTTCATGAGAGTTTGCTCGTTCAAAAAGCCGGATAGATGCTAATTCGCTATAATAAACTGATCAAGTTGCGCCGGAGAGATGGCCGAGTGGCTGAAGGCGCACGCTTGGAAAGCGTGTTTAGGGGAAACTCTAACGTGGGTTCGAATCCCACTCTCTCCGCCAAATTCTGACCCAGCAGACGAGCGAATGGATGTGGTATCCTCCGTTTGTGGAGATTACAATCCATATCCCGGACGAAGTCGCCGATCAGGTCGCTCCCGGAGGGAAGGATCCAGCCCGTGTTGCTCTTGAGGCCTTAGCCCTGGAAGGCTATCGCGCAGAACTGCTTTCGGAGTCCGCTCTGCGTCAGATGTTGGGCTTCCAGTCGAGGATAGAAGTCCACGCTTTTCTCAAGGAACATGGGGTCTACCTTCACTACGATGTCTCTGATCTGAAGCAAGACGAAGAAACGGCCTCGCGGCTTCGCTCGAAGCTCTACGGCGGCGGGCCTGTCGGGCACGAATGATCATTGTTGCCGATACTTCACCGATCAACTATCTGGTCCTCATCAAAGAAATCGAAGTTTTGCCAAGGTTGTATGGCAAGATCATCATCCCCGAAGCGGTTCGAGAAGAACTCCTCCGCCCGGAGGCCCCGAGATTGTTCGAATCTGGACCGCGCAGGCGCCTGCGTGGATCGAGACTCGCACCCCGGCAAGTATTGCAGATTCGTCGCTCGCAAGGCTAGACGCCGGCGAACGCGACGCTATTATGCTGGCAGCGGAACTCAACGCGGACCAATTGATCGTCGATGATCGGGAGGGAAGACGAATAGCCAAGGAGCGGGGAATACCCGTCATCGGCACACTGGGAGTGTTAAAGGAAGCTGCCGCAATGGGATTCGTTGACCTTCGTGATTGTGTGGCACGTCTCCAAACCACGACTTTCTAAGTCGCACCGGAAGTCCTGAAGAACCTCTTGGCGGAATAAAAAACCGCCATCTCTGGCGGGGTAATGGCGAGGCAAACTTGCGATCATTTAATCGCTTTCTAACGTTCCTTTAATTCTGGCTTAACGAGTCTTCAGTATGAATGAGTATGCCACTGTTGAAGACTCTATCGAACAGCCAGCAACGGGCTTTTCCTGCCTTGTTTCGGGCATTCTTTGAAAACCAGTTGCATGATCTCTATACCAAGGTAAAACAGAAAGAAAGCGGACACATTCTCGAAAATCTGCTCGACGAGCTGCAGGTCAAGATCAATGTTGCCCCTGAGGATTTGGTTCGCATTCCTAAAACCGGCCCGGTGGTAGTCGTATGCAACCATCCTTTCGGCATCCTGGATGGCGCGATGATCAGGGCTCTATTGGCCAAGGTGCGTCAGGACGTAAAGATATTGGCAAACTACCTGCTAGCGGCCATGCCGGAACTGGCCCCGGATTGTATCTTTGTTGATCCATTCAACAGCAAGAGTTCGCCTGAGACCAATCGAAAAGGGCTGAAGCAGGCAATCACTCATTTGCGAAACGGCGGTCTGCTGGTGATATTTCCAGCGGGAGAGGTCTCCCATTGGCAATTTCGTTATGCACAAGTCGTAGACCCGAAGTGGAACGAAACTACGGCGCGGCTGATTCGCATTACCCAGGCGATCACGGTGCCAGTTCTGTGTACGGGAAGAAACAGCGTGCCCTTTCAGTTGTTGGGGCTGGTTCATCCCATGCTTCGAACCACCCGGCTTCCCAATGAGTTATTGAACAAAACCGGCAAGCAGATAGAAGTCCGAATTGGAAGTCCGATTCCCGCTGAGAAAATCAACCAGATCCCTGACGACGCCCAGGCCACGCGATATCTGCGGACCAGCACTTACCTGCTGAGCGCGCGCCGGGGGTCGCAGGAACGGCATCTCTCCCCCCTGGCATTCCCGGCATTAAAAAAACCAGCGCCCGTTGCCTCCGAGACATCAAAGGAATTGATTGCAGAAGAGATCCGCTGCTTGAACCGTCAGCGGAACTTGGTGGAAAACGGGGAGTTTATGGTGTTTGCAGCACAGTCGCCGGAGCTTCGCCACACATTGCGTGAAATTGGCCGCTTGCGCGAGATCACTTTCCGGGAGGCGGGCGAGGGCACCGGAAAGGATCTGGATCTTGATGAGTTCGATTCATCCTATACTCATCTTGTGTTATGGAATAAGAACCGGCAAGAGATCGCTGGGGCTTACCGCCTGGGTTGCACGCGTGATCTGCTGGAGGGCGGGCAGATATCGAAACTCTACACTTCCACGTTGTTCAACTACGATCCCGTGTTCTTCGAGCAACTCGGGCCAGCGGTGGAGTTAGGAAGGTCCTTCATACGCGCCGAGTACCAGAAACAATACACTCCGTTGATGATGCTATGGAAAGGAATCGTTCAATTCGCCGTGCTGCGCGCCGAGGTTCCAATCCTGTTTGGAGCAGTCAGCATTAGTGGCAGGTATGACTGGGCGTCGCGGGAGTTGATGGTCAAATTTTTCGAGTCGCAGCATCACAGTTTGCTGGCCAACCTGGTGCGGCCGCGCCGGCCGTTCCGCTCGCGCCCATTGCGTCCCTGGGAGGTTAAAGCGGTTAGCAATCTGTGGGGCATCGACGAGCTTTCGGCCTCGATCGCCGACATCGAGCGAGACGGCAAGGGAGTTCCCATCCTGTTGCGACAATATGTAAGGATGGGCGGCACGGTACTGTGTTTCAATATCGACCGTAAGTTTTCCAATGTCCTGGATGCGTTAATCATGCTGGACATGCGGACCGCCGATCCAGCCAGGATCAAGCCTTATGTTTCATTGGAAGCGTTGAACGGGCTTGCTCAGCCCCGGGAGACGGAGTTGCAGCCAGCCAGCTAAAGACCGTGGGTTCGCGAATTTATTTCGGCCTGGGTGAAAAACTCCCGGAGATTCGCGCGGCCCGATCAGAGACATTGGACTGCGCAGGTTCATCAAGAAAGACGACTGATTGCACACCAGCAACTTCGAAACGCTTACGACAGCGCAGGTTCTTGCACATCACAAGATCATCCTGGCGCACCATATAAGAACGGGCTTTAGCAAACCTGGCGCGGTCGCGCTCATCTGCCCGTCCAAGAAGCTGTTTCTTCTTGGTGCGAATGAGCCAAGCAAGTTCATATTCGTTGGATTGATGGCAGTGAGGACAACTTAGGGTGTGCGGCTTGCCGGCTTTTTTCTCATCGAAGAAATCTCGTTCTTCCATAGCAGCAAGTATTTAATCATATTTGCCTGTCTGGTTACCTGCAAACGCCGAAAACGGCCATTACGTCAATGTGCCTTCAAAAGTCTTCCGGTCGCTCAGCGTAACCTGAATCTCCTCTCCCGCATCAGGCAACGGCACGCGCAGGTGAAGATCAGGTTGGGGGAAATACTCGAACTGAAATTCTCCAAACTCATTGCTGATACATCGTTCTACTTCCTGGCTGCCGGAAAAAAGCATCACTGGAGAATCGGCCAGAGCCTGGCGTTTGTCCTCTCGCTTGGCAATCTGACCAGCAAGCATGAGGTGGGCCGAACCCTTTTCGCGCTCGAAGCGAACGTCAATGGAGTAAGCGCCCGCCTGAAAAAGCAAGTGGCGGGAGGCCTGCTGTCCTCCACGCGCGCCATTGGGTTGGGGATCGGTCAGGCTGTCGTACTGTAGGGTGGCCCAAACACGCTTGAGAGCCGACACGGGACGTGTCCTCCATAGAGAAACCGGGGCTGGTGCAACACCCCCCAAATGATCCGGGACATTATAGGCTGCCATGCGTGCGCACGCGCGGGCCAACTTAGACAGCCACTCCTGGGCGGTATTGCATTGGATACAGCCCCGCTGCAGATGGACCTCCATCTTCTGGCTCTGCGGCGGCGGAACCAGATTTCTTACGTAATCGGTCCATTCTGCAACGTCGAAATGACCTGTCATTCGCTAACCTGTCTTTCGTTGGGGGAGGGCTGAACTTAAAATAGAGATGCCGATTGGAGGAAAAAATATAGGCCTTTTCGCTAGAAGCCAAGCTCCATCAGAATCTTGTGCAATCGCGTGAGGCACCGCCCTCGGATAAACCCGATCGAGCCAACCGCCAGTCCCAGGCGTTTTGCTACCTCGGCGTAGGGCAGCGGAGGCTGCTCAAAGAACAACAAGCGAACCATCTCCGCACAGCGGGGAGGCAAGCGGTCAACGGCGTCGCGCACGATCTGCTCTTGCTGAATCTCCTCAAGTATCTCAGGCGCGGCAGCGAGATCTTCTGCAATTTCCTGCTCCATGGCATCCAATTCGACATCTTGCCGCTGCTGCCGTTTCCAGTGGAAGCACTTGTGGCTGGTTACGGTGATAAGCCAGGAGCGCAACGATCCCACTTTTCTCAAGTTGCAAAGATTGGTGAACAAGTCAATGCAAACGGTTTGAAAAATATCCGAAGCATCTTCCGGGCGGAAACCGTATTTGATCGGGACGGAATAAATCAGCCGTTTGTATTTATCGATCAACCTGCCCCAGGCAGCCTCATCACCTTGAAGACATTGCTGGACCAACTGCTGATCTTCGGCTGCAACCGGCTCGGGCGTTGGGATAGGAAACGCAGGCGTGTCAACATCAACTGCGCTTTGCAACGATAGCGTCGAGAGGTCAATCCGCAGCTCGGAGGGGCCCAGTGGGGGAAGGCTGGGCGGAAGATGACCAAACGGCAGCGCGTCGTCGCTTAAGTGCTGATGCGGAGCGGAACCGGCTGCTGCCGGACTGTAATTGTGATGCTCGCTCATGGTCTCTTTTACGCCTGTGGTGATCATTGCTGGGCCCCGTTGCAAATTCCTTAAAAAATGTTTCTGTTTACGCTGTCAATTGCCCCCAGACGGCTGAGCAATCGGCAACTGGTATCCTTTGCGCCAGTTCTGAGATACGGTCGCGTAAGGCATCTCCTTGGAATGGCTTGATCATGTAATCGTCGGCCCCGGCCTCAAAACCAGCCTCAATGTCTTCAGGCTCGTTCTTGGTGGTGAGCAGGATCACGTAAGATTGATCGAGGTTCGAAGAGCGCAACCACTGGCAGACTTCCGGGCCGGTCATGTTCGGCATCTCCCAATCGAGAATGCAGAGATCAATTCCGCCTTCACGCAATGCTTCACAGGCATCTTGCCCATTGGTGGCGGAAACGACTTGGCAACCCCACTTTGTTAGAGAAGCCTGTAAAAGCTTCCGGGATACGGTTTCGTCTTCGGCGATCAGAACTTTCAATCCAGACATTAGAGATTCCTTATCTAATGATGCGGAAAAATCATAAGTTTTTGCCGGCACCCGATTTGTCACAGAAATGTCAACAGATCGTAACTTCTAAGCGACCTGACAGGACTCCAACCCTGGGCTGAATGAAGGAGTATTATTTCTTTGTTTTCTATCGCTTAGAATAATTGAAGCGCTCTTAACAAAATCTTTACAAATGCCGGATACCCTGAATTGTTGTTAGAATTGAACGCTAAAAGACGCGTGAACAGGAACAGGTGAGACCCCTTAATGGACAAGATTTTGGTTGTCGAAGATGATCCAATTGTGCAAAAAGCGCTGAAGCGCCTGTTCGTTTCGAATGGGTACAGCGTTGAGATTGCTCCAACTGGCAATGCTGGTCTGGAGTCGTTCCGGAGCGCGCCGCCTTCAGCCATAATTCTGGATTTGAGGCTGCCAGGAATGGCAGGGCAGGAAGTGTGCCGGGAGATCAAGAGCAAGTCGCCGGCTCTTCCGGTAATTGTCCTAAGCGCTAATACAGACGTGGTGGATAAAGTATTGCTACTGGAGTTGGGGGCCGATGATTATGTGACGAAGCCATTCAGCCCCAGAGAGCTCCTGGCTCGGGTACAGGCATCGATCCGTCGCGCCAGCCGTCTGGCCGCGGTTCCCGATCTATTTGCCTTTGGCGACATCACGGTCGATTTCACGCGCATGGAATTGACCCAGGC
>DASZFK010000095.1:0-7385 GCA_035939855.1 Candidatus Angelobacter sp. | reverse complement strand
AAGCGCTCGAAAAAGAAGTGCAAGACCCGGCGGCTTCGCAGTCGCTGCGAGAATCCAAGGCAGCCACGCTTTCAATCATCAAACAGCGGCTTAGCAATTTTCGAAACCGCAGCCGGCTTCTGGAAGAGATTGACAGCGATCTGACCAGGATCGAAGCCCAGGTGGATTTGGCGCTTGAGAATGCCAGCATCCAGGGGCGTCCACAGACCATTTCGACGGAGATCGAGCTGGCTAGCGACTTGGTAGGCGGAACGCTGTTTGGCGAATCGGAGGGCGCCATAGCTGCGATCGACCATCGCTTTGCATCTGTGGGAAGCAGTTCGCAAAAGCAGGTCAACTAATGGCCGAAACCAGTCCCAAACTTCAAGCCATGCATCCACACGCCGATGTGCCGCAGTGGGCGCGGGAATTGATTGATCTCTATGAGAGCAATGCTTCCAGCCAGTTTATTATTTATGGAAACGTAAACGACCGCATGGTGCTTCCAGCCTCTCCCATGCGCTTGGGAAGCCTGAGAGATTTCCTGCTCGATGTGCTCATGCCGCGCTTTGATGTAGTGTTGAGCTACGACATCGGCAACGGCATCCGTGTAGAAAAGGGCGGCGAGATTTTTTCTCAGTGGCCTTACTTGAAAGAAAATGCTCAGCTCCCCAAAGTCCCTTTGCCTGCGATTGAAACCCTCACCCGGTATTTTCGCTACTGCGCCAATCTGGCCCGCCTTAAACAAAACTCGATTCAAGTCGGCTGCTTTATCAACAATGCCGATCTGCTGGCCCCTGCAATTCAGGGGATGCTGGCCTACGATCTCAACTCGCTGGCTTCGCTGATTCGGGATTGGTCCAACGACTCGGCGCTCATTAGCCATTCGCTTGCGACGTTTCTCATTGTTGAAAACCTCAACGATCTCCATCCCTTGATTGTGAACAATGCGCGTGCTGCCCAAATCAAGATCGCGCTACCTTCTCCGGGCGAACTGACTTCCGCATTTTCTGTGATTGGCCCGTCTTATCCAACGGCCCTGGGTGAATATCAGGACCGCCTCGACCTGCTGGCCAGCCAACTCTCCGGGGCGAGCTTGAGCATGGTGGAAAGCACGTTGCGCACGAAAGAGCATCGTAAAGAGAAAATCGTTTCCGAAGATGTTGTGAAGCTGAAGAAGCAACTGGTAGAAAAGGACTGCAATGGACTGATCGAGTTTATCGAGTCGCGCCGGACCCTTAATGACCTGGCCGGGCTCGACAAGATAAAAGCGTGGCTTCGCCAGGACATTGAGCTTTGGCGAAAAAATGACATTCAGGCGCTTCCCAAGGGTTATCTCTTCTGTGGCCCCGTAGGTACTGGCAAGACTTTTTTAGTTGAGTGCCTTGCTGGGGAGGCCGGAGTTCCTGTAGTAAGGATGAAGAACTTTCGCGACAAATGGGTGGGCAGCAGCGAAGGCAATCTGGAAAAGATTTTTCGGGTTATCAAGGCGCTGGGACGTTGCTATGTCTTCATTGACGAAGCGGACCAGGCGCTAGGCCGCCGCCAATCTGCTTCCGATGATTCTGGCGTTTCCGGCAGGCTTTACTCCATGATGGCGGAGGAGATGGGCAGCAGCACCAATCGGGGCAAAGTAATCTGGGTGCTCGCCTCCAGCCGGCCTGACATGATCGAGGTGGACTTGAAACGACCGGGCAGGGTGGATATCAAAGTTCCGATTTTCCCCACCACTACGCCCCGCGAGAGCTTTGACCTGATCCGCAACTTGTCGCAGCGGTGTGGCGTTGTGATTGATGATGCAAGTTTTGGCGATTTGCAGTCGCATATTCCCATTTTGCTTACGCCCGGCGCCGCTGAAGCCATCGCTTCCAAGGTTTATCGCCGGGTGCGGACCTGCGGTGAGTCTCCTGCTGCGGCTTTGGCCGCTTGTCTCGGGGATTATCAAAACCCTGTGCCACGCCCCATTATGGAGCTACAGATCAAATTGGCTGTTCAGGAGTCGAGCGACCTGGATTTTGTTCCGGCTGAATTTCGACAGTATGCGAGCGGTTAATTCTTAAAAATAGAACCAAAGAAGATAGATCGGCGCTGCTGCAACATGGCATCCACAGCCTCCTGCATGGCGTTTTTCACTTCAAGGCTTATGGCTTTTACGTCGTGTAAATCATGGGCCGCTTCCTGCGGGAAGCGTTCGTGGAGGTGAATAGCAGGCAAGAATTGCGTATGCCATTTCGAAGGCAAGGGAACTGGCACGAACGGAAAAGTTGAGATTGGGATGCAGGGCCAATCCGCATAGCGCGTCCACCAGCGCGACTTGATCTGCGCAAATACAGGTAGAATTTCGGCGCTGCCCACCGTTACAAACGGAACAATCGGCGCTCGATGTTGCAAGGCAAGTTTCACGAAACTATCACGTCCAAAGCTCTTTAGCTTGTAAGCGTCACGGTAACGCGTGAACGCACCCTTAACGCCTTCGGGAAAGACGCCCAACAGTTCCCCCTGCTTGAGGACGCGGTCCGCGCTTTCCTGGCAAGCCACGACTCCTCCGAGCCTGGCGACGAAGGTCGAGATGAATGGAAACTTAAACAGGCCCGGATGGGTAAGAAAACGAGGATACCTTCCCAGTCTTTTTACCAATAAGTGCAGGACCATAACGCCATCCCAGGGCATGAAACCACGATGCATTCCAACCAGGATGGCAGGTCCATCGCGTGGAACATGTTCCAGCCCTTTTACTTCGATGCGCCAATAGCGATCACTGAGGAATGTGAACAAGGAACGGCTATAGGATTGGATATAGCTCTTGTCCATTCCGAATTCGTCGAACGTTGGCTCAGGAGCGGTGCCTGGATTATCCGGCTGGCGGATATTCAAGATCGTGGCCACGCTCGATTTCCGCGAGACAAATCCAAGCTCTTCCTTGATTCTTCGGTTAGAGACAGTCCACGGATAGCGCAAGTATTCGAGGGCTTGGGAGGATTGAAAGAGCCTCTGAAGAGTGCGCGGTATGGGAATACGATGGCCTTTCGCGATGCGTACGGCCGCATTGAATGGAACCACGCCATTTGGCGCAACATTAAACGTGCCCGTTTGGTCGTGCTCAATAGCGCAGATCAAGGCGTGAGCCAACTCCGAGAGGGAAAGCAATTGCAGTGTCGGGTCGTGTCCGGGCAGAGTAACGGTCAGGCGGCGTGTCAAGCGCCCGCTTACCAATGACGGCGAGGGAAGTACAGTTACGGGACGCAGGATGGTGAGCTGTAACACCCCCGTCAGGTATTGGCTGGCCAGGGCTTCCAAGGATTTCCACGCTCCGCTGATTGGATCGCTCCGATATGTGCCCGCGACGTAATTCTCAGCAACCAGGCCCATCCTCCCGGGACCAGTCCCATAAATCAGGGCGCTGGAAAGCAGGACCAGTTTTTTGGGATGAAGGCCGGCGCACCTCTGAAAGTCCTGCTCGGCTTGGAGCAGATCAGGAATCATCCCTTCACGGTCTGTCAGTGAAGGAACGTAGATGTAACTTGCTTGAGAGTCAGCGAAGGTGCCGGATCCGGCAAAATAGCAGCGATGAGACGGTGCCGCTTTGCTGAGTACCTCTATCAGTTTTTTCGCCCAGTGATTATCTTCGCCTGCGACGAGCGCTATTGTAGCCATCTAGTGCTCTGGCCGCGTGATTTTGGATACTATCAGCCAGCGAAGCTGGCGACATTCTTCTAGCCCACAACGCAAGCTGTGGGTAACGAAACAGAATAAAAGCAGAGCTGGCGAAGCCAGCGACATAAGTTATACGTCATCCCATCTTCAGGTAGTCAGAGTACTGGCAGCGCTTTGGCGCGAGGATCAATTTGATTGGGCCGAGGTTCCAGCCTTGTCGCCCGCGAACACATAGTTCAAGGCATAGAGAAAATCCTGGGCCCCGTCGTAAAGCTCGCCAACTTTCGGGGGTACGCCAAGCTGCCGGAAAATCTCATCGCGCTCGAAGTTGTTCCAGACTTCAACGATCTTTCCATTGGCGACGTGGAACCTGCTGTTTCCACGGATCACGATTTTCTTTCCGGTAGCTGGTACTCCATTGCCTTTGCCGGTGTTGGTTCCTCGGGCGATCCAGTCGACGATGACAAAGTCGCCTTCCGTGTCGATACGTTCAACAGTCATTGTCAGGTCAGGGGCAGCCGAGCGCCATCCTTTACCTTCGGCGATTGCCTGTTCCAGCCGAGTATTGCGGTTGCCGAAATGGACAGGACATTCCTTTGCGTAAATCTGGTCGATAAATTCGTAGCGACCGCGGGTGAATAGATCGTCGAAAACCCTGCGTACGTGAGTCTTGTTCTTCTCGGCAAGCGCGATCTGGGGCTGACCAGGAAGGCCAGGCCGCGTTTTCTGTTGCTGTTGAGGAACGGCGCCCGTAGCATTCTGTGGGATTGGCGTCGGCGCCGCTTTCTTCTGCTCTTCGGGCGTGAGAAGAATGCCAAGACAGGAGATCACCATCAGGAAAAACATCCGATGAACCGGCATAAACACCCCCTCCTGGAAGACTTGCAGAAATTATACTCCCCGCCAGCGTGCAGGGTGAGGGATTTTCCAAGAACACTAAAATCATCAATCTCTGGTTTCAGCTATACAAGTATGCTGAAGGCCATTCGAAGACGGCCTACTCCCTTGAGACAGTTCGTTTTACGAGAGGTTGGGAGCTTGCCTTTTGGCCGCATCGTCAGGGGTGAACTTCCAGCATATTGGACGATGGGATTGCCTGGAAAACCGGCTTCGCATCGAGGTGAAGCCCGCTGTTGCCGCGAAGTCCGACGGAATCATGATACAGAGAAAAAAAGGCCCGAACCTGCGGCGATGATCCCGACCCTTCTCCAACATTCAGCACCTGTTCTGCCGGAATCCGTGCGCGAATTCTGATTGCCTCGCCTGGCTTTAGAATTCTCAAGCTGCCCGCAGCGCTCCTAGCGCCATAAACGGATAAACCTCCGCTCGGCGAGCCACCTGCGGTGGTCGCCAGCCCCAACCAAAAATACCCGTTCAAATATTCATAAGGGACTGAAGACGAAGCCGATTCGACGTCCCGCGGACTAGGGTCTACCGGCAGTTCCAGCGGATGTTTATCCACGTTGCTCAATTCAACGACGTAGACGAGCAAGGCATCTTCGTGAACCGAGGTTTTTTGTATTGAGATGAGCTTTAGCGTCAAAGGAAAAGGAGAGGACGGAAGTGAACCGCTATCTCCATAGCCAATGCTCGTGGCGGAACTAGACGCAGTGGTGGGCTCCCTCAGCCTTGGGCGAACCACCACATTGGTTAAATCCAATTCGGGGACATTCTGGGCGCCCAGAATGCCGCAGAAGACTATCAGGGTAATGAAATGTTTCCGCACAAACCATTGCTCCTTAGTTGCACGCCTGATAGGGCGCGAAATTGATAAAGCCCTGAAAAACACAACTGGCATTCTGCTGAACGCTGCAAGGCTCAACTTGCGCGGCTCCCAATATTGTAGAACTCTTTTGAGACAGTAAGTTGGAAACATCCGTAGCAAAAGCATTGATGCCGGTTAGTTCGACGAATGATTCCGCCGAGCTACCCACATTATTGCCATTGATATTCTGTGCCACGACATAGTTTTGATAGTGGCTTTGAACAGCCCCCGACTCGTGCCGCGTTGTATTCGCCAACAGGTTTGCGCCGCTAATGAATCCATTGGGGTTTGTCTGCGCATTGTAATTACCACATTGCGCCATATAGAAGGTGCTGCCGGTATTCTGAAGATCTGGAGCGACCGTGTAATAGTAACTGGTCGCCCCGGAGCCGTCTGTGTTTGTAATGGAGGTTACATAGCTATATCCATTATTCGGCCCTCCATCGCCGATTTGCGCCGCGTTGAACGAGGCATGTTGAGCCAAGCAGAATTTGCCGACGGCATCACCACCCTGGGCAGGAGGGTTAGGCACACTCACCGTGCATCCGTTACCGCTGAAGTTGTTGGCGACGCCTTGTGCAGATACCGCATTAAATGAGAAACCTGTTCGGCTACTTACGGACAAATTGGCGGAAACAGTGGTGGCTGGCCTACCGCCAATCGATACGTTCGCACTTACGGTTCCTGGTTGTACAATTGTCCCCGACCAACGTGAACTGGAATTGTTTGACATTACCTGGTTATTCCCTGCAGTAAACTGCCAGCCGGAATAGATAACTCCATTCGACACCCCTGGGTTGATCGTGCATTGAGCGTTCTGTCCTCTGGTGACCGGCGAAGGTGTGCACGACATGGTAGGAACAGGTGGCACGGTCAGGCTTCCGCCCGTAAAGAAATTGTCGGAGGAACAGATATCGCAAGATGTCTCTAGTTCCTCGTCGCTGAAATTAACGGTATGGCTGGAGGCATCAACGGGATGAAGCGTTACAATGTTGCCATTGATAGTGGCCAAGCTGCTGTTTGAAGAAGAAAGGCTGCTCGCTGAGTTGAAGGTCTGGCTGCCATCGGTCCAATCCGCTTCGATTTCGCCGTCAAAGGAAAGGGGATCGTCCATGCCTGTGAAGAATAGTCCGATGCCGGTGACAAAGTTGCAGGGGTTGGCAAGCAGCCCTACATATTCCGACGCATCAGCGCTGTGGATGAGCTTGTCGAAGGAGAGCTTGCTACGAATACCAAGCGCACCGGAAAGAGACAAAGTACCAGATGTGTCCGTTAGTAGGTGGCCATCCTGATCCGGCACTGCGTTCTGCTGAAGTTCTTTCAGATTGATTTTCAGCAGTCCGCTGGCCGGAATGCCAAAATTCTTCGTATAGGAACCACCCTCAGAAAATAATTTGAGCGTCACTTGATCTTTCTCGCTCGCGGTATTTTCAATCATAATCGTGGTCTGGAAGCTACCTTCAATACGCCAGATGGAGCCTGTTGCCCGGGACGGGTGCGCGGAGAATGAAGAGCCCACAACATAGCTTATGGTATTGGCGTCAAAATTGAATAATTCGGCAATAATGCTGACGTGCTTGGTATCGGGTATTAGTTCCAGGCTGCCCTGATTGAAATCCGATGGCAGTTTTCCTGCCTTCTGTTCCTGGATAAAATCGATCACGCGCGTTTCATTTGCCGCCAAGGCTACTGGCCTAAGGTTGACGGTTTGAACCACCCCATTCTGGAGATACTGAACCTTGGGCGTCACGTGAACTGGGGCTGAATCAATGTTGCGCACCACCGCGACCGACCGGAATGACACTTGATCCGGAAAGCCATCGGCTGAGGGTTGCTGGCCTGCCAATAGAAAATTTGTCCGTAACGACCCACTAGCAAATTTTAGAGCGGTATCGGTGAAGCGAATATATTTCACGAAGCCAGTCTGTTTCTTAAGTAAGACGCCTTCAGCAGCAATGTCGCCAGAGGCTCCCGTAAACGCTACGTG
>DASZFK010000094.1:0-3853 GCA_035939855.1 Candidatus Angelobacter sp. | reverse complement strand
CTAGATCACGCAGGTGCCGCTTCTCTCGCGGTCCGAGAAGCACTATGGCCCTTGGCACATTTCTCCTCACCGGCTTGAGAATGCTAATCGCATGGCCATTCCACGACCCAAACCCCGCGAATGCCATATCCGCAGCATCATGGGAAAAAAGGCGGCATTCCGGCGGCAATAAGGGTGCCAAGGACTACCCAAGTCCTTCTTTTTCAGTCCGAGCCCTACTTCGTAAGGTGTTGAAATGCCAAGCGTGGGTTGTTTCGATCCCCACCGCCCCTACCATTCATCTTCCTGATGGATGGACACTTAACAAAAACACGCGGGGGCAAAAAGGGGAAGATTAGGCCGATCGTCCGGTTCCGTTTTTCTTTTCAGCGGCACGGGTGACAACCGGACGCGTCAATTGCAGCGTTCAGTCTATATTCTCTCGAACCCCTTCCTGGATACTCGGGTCGGAGGAGCCGCCTGCGATGGAGAAGAGTCGTCGGGTTATGAGCTTGAAGGTCACACTCTAAGTCCCATTGATTTGGTTGCCCTTATAGCATTGGGATCCCCAAAAAACCGACAAATTGGCCGAGTTTTGGACCCCAGTTGGACCCTGGAACGAAGCCAGGATTGGAGGACCCAGCTTGCTCTTAGTGGCGGATCTAGAGGCGTTCAAGAATCGCTAGTTGCGGCCTCTGCCGTGACAGATCTTTACCACATGGTGCCGTCTGTCAGCGCTTATCGTCCCCTTATTGTACCCAGATTTGGCCGGGTTACTGAATTTCTCACATTCCATTACTCCCATTACTTTCGACTTGCCGACAATACATCTGGAAATGCGCGCTGTGCGAGCCGTCGCTCGTGATGCAACGGCGCTTACCGTTGGGAGGGCTCAAAGGGCACAAAGCTGTCCGCCCGCTTCGGATCACCCTTTCCGGAATAACGAGCCAAGACTGGATACGGGAAGACCGGGCGTGTACGCTCCACAACGCTGTTGCTTAATTGCCCCGTGATCAGTTTTTCCGGTACCTGTCCCTTCTCTACCCAATTTTCCAGTGCCGTCAGGGAGTCAAACTCGGTGAATCCCGGACCGCCGCCGCCGTGATGAACTCCAGGTACGAGAAATAGCCGGAAGAAGTCTTCAGTTTGTCTGCGGCTGCCCATGGCCTTAACAACGCCCTCGTAGTAGCCAATCGATGAAGTTGCCATGATGGCCCCGTCGGCCCAGCCGTGCCACATTAGGATCTTGCCTCCTCGTGCTTTGAAGGCGGTCAGATCGAACGACAGCGCGTCGTAGATTCTCCGCGATCGAGCCAGGGTCGCGGGCCCGCGATCGAAGTCATATCTGAGGGCATCCACGTTCTCTCGTACCTTCTCGTCTGCTAAATACTTTTCATGCTGCACCGGCACCTGCAAGTTGGCAATGCGTGGCGGGTATCCAGCGCGTGGAGCCCCAAAGTAGTTCCAACCTGCCCATTGCGTCTCGGTTCCGGGGATGTAAGGGTACGCGTAGAGCACTTCACCTTTGGAATTGGTGACCGGGCTCATTAAACGCTTCACGGCAGCGACTTGCTTTGCATTTAAGCAATCCGCACCGCTGCTTCCTTGAGCGCACGCAATCATTTCTGGCTGCCACTTGCAGGAGGGCGGATCAGTGACTAGCCCTTCTTCCACACCGGCCTGAGCGCCACAGAGCTTCAACACTGATTCGTGAACTGTCTGGGCAGCTTCGGCGTTAAGAACTGAGCCACCGTGCCCATCACTGATAGCTTGGGCAAACCAGGCTCCCGCAAGTACGTTCCGCCCGGTGTAATCATAAACGGGCGCGCTCGGCATCAATCCATCAAAGTCTTCAGGAAACTTTTGCGCTTCCAGCAGAACCGCTTGGCCTCCCTTTGAGTTGCCCACCATATAGGAATACTTGATGTGCCTTCCGTAGAATTGGGTTGTGATGGCTTTGCTAACGAGTGTAATGACGTGATTGCTGCGCCACCCAAAATCCTCTTGTAATTCAGGTGCGTTTGCGGCCCAAACGCCATCGAATCCCAAAGCGCTCTCATGCCCTCCGTTTCCAGTGGCGGATGCATAGCCCCGAGCCAGACCTAGATTGGGAGCATCCATGAAAAGGGTGCCGCAGAAGCCGCCACACGCATAAAAGAAAAACTTCTGATTCCAATCGCCTGGCAGCGGCAGCTTCAGCACGAACTTGTTCTGCGGGGCAACGTAGCCGGTCACGTTGCAATACTCACGAATGCGGGAGCCACGCTCAGGGGTGAGGCTCCCATATCCGCTTTGAGTGAATATGAAGTGCTCCAGGCCCGTGGTGGGAATCTCGATGATGTGCGCTGAGGTGATGAACGCCGGACCTCCCGGAGTGGCTTCGAGGTTGAGCTCGGACAGCGCATCGCACTTCTGCGTGTCTTGGGTCTGCGGTTCAACACGGGCATCCTGCGCGGCAAGCGCAGGGCCGCTGAGACCTACGAACGCTACAAAGGCAATCCAGACAAGATTTAGTGGAACGGATTTCATTGTCTCTATTCCTTTCAACTAGGGCAGGGACAGGGGTGCCCAGGCGGGCGTTGCATCTTCCCATTGGTTATCGGTCAAGGGCCGTTGGCCGGAGCCATCCGCGTTCATCACAAAGAGCTCGCCATAGGGTTGAGGAATGTCGTCGGAGAGCGCCGCCTCATCTTTGAATCCAAAACGGGCGCTGCTGAAGAGAATATGCTTTCCATCTGGAGACCATATTTCGTGTGCATTATTCCCTGGCGCAGTGGTCAGCCTCCGCAAATCGGTTCCGTCGGGCCGGATCGTGTAAATGTCGTAGTTGTCTTCGTCAAAGCGCGTGAAGGCGATGCGATCGCCTTTTGGAGACCAGGCAGGAAAATTGTCAAATCCGGTAGTCAGCTTTGTCACGGATCCATCGTTCAGATTGATGATTCGGAGACCATATTCCGACCCGCCCCAAAAGCGAAATACGATCCGCTTGCCGTCTGGGGACCAACTCGGAAAACCGCTGTTTCCCGCAGTCTTGACTAGCTCAGGGAGTTCCGAGCCATCCGGGCGCATCATCATTACGTGGGCTGACCTGCCGCGAGGGAGAAAGTAGGACCCTGACCCAAAAGCGATCCAATCGTCCTTAGGAGACCATTCCGGCGCCAGAGCCACAGCGCCCTCGTCGGCACGAAAAATTAGCTTAGGGTTCGTCCCATCCCCATCCATCACAGACACTGAAATATTACTCCCGCTCTTGGTAACGGCAAGTTTCTTTCCGTCGTGCGAAAACGCAGGAAACGGATTCGAGAAGGCCAGATCAAATTCTGGATCGATACTGAACAGGGGTTCGTTTTGCCGCCATGATTCAGAAGACCATTTTTGATAGACGACCCGCTTGCCATCGGGCGACCAAGTAGGGTTGCGCATCTGTCCGTTCGCCCCCTGATCCCCGGTCGTGAAGGCTAGACCCGTCCGCGAGCCGGCCTTCATGACATACCCGATTCTATTCGCGCTAAGAATCTGCGGTGAAACTTTCAGCCCCGGACCTGACGTGTGCTCCTGGCGAGTTCAGGTTGCGACATCCACCGATACGATTTGCGAGTCGACCAGTTTTCCGACTTTTGCTCGCCCAGGGGAAAGCCGGGCGTAAAACGTATTTTGAATATCCATCTCATAAAAAACGATTCTCTCGCCATCTGGCGACCACTTCGGCGAGCCTGAAAATTTGCCCGCCGATGTTATCCTCCGCACGTCGGCACCGTCAGTCCGCATCAGATAAATGCTGACAGCATGCGATTGCTCAAATCGCTCGCCGTCCCGCCGCACAGGGGTGTTGCGGTCCGATGAGAACGCGATCCATTTCCCGTCTGGTGACCAG
>DASZFK010000093.1:0-3132 GCA_035939855.1 Candidatus Angelobacter sp. | reverse complement strand
CGATAAGGTGTTTAAAATCAATGACTGTTCCAAAACCGATCACCCGATCTCCCGATCACGCGCGATCACCCGATTGCATGTCCGTTGAGAAACTCGCCAGGAAGTTAGCTTTTCAATGGACCACGCCCTCGGTGTGGTTATACGGCTGAATGCTGAGTGCTAAATGCTGAGTGCTTTTTATGCCATCAAGTCTTCCATCCGCTCCTGATCTGCTCGCGGTTGTGCGCGAGTTTCTTGAGAACGACATTCTGCCAGCATCTGGACTGGACGATGACAAACGTTTCAATGTCAGGGTCGCTGTGAATTTGCTGGCGACCGTCGAGCGCGAACTACGCCTCGGACCGGAGGCTGCTGCCGCCGAAGCATCGCGTCTGGCGAAGCTGGTGAGTAGCGGCAATTCGGTCGAGGAAAAGAACCGGTTCTTAGCTCAGGCAATTCGCGCGGGTGCAACTGCGCCCAATGATCCTCAGCTTCTCGACCACATCCGTCGCACGCTTGTGGATGCCTTACGGATTAACAATCCCAAATGGCTCAACGAAAAATGATCCACGTGAGCAAGAATCCAACGATGCCCAAAACACTACATCTCTTTAGCCCAAAATGCTGCGCGGGCTGAATGCTGAGTGCCGATTGCTGAATGCTTCATTGCTATACTGCTGTTCGATAAATGGGAGACACCATTGAAGAATCAGTGGAAGCTCTTGGCAGCCGGATTCGTCTTGGTTTTTGGCGGCTCGTTCCTCGCACATTTAATTCAGACTTCCGGAGGAATTCGTATCCAGGACGTGCGCTTTGCCGGAACCAATGGCCTGCGAATGAGCGCCCTCTTGTACATCCCTGCAAACGCGACTGCTCAAACTCCGGCCCCCGGAATTCTCGCCGTACATGGCTATATCAATTCTCGTGAAACCCAGGATGGTTTTGCCATCGAGTTTGCCCGCCGAGGCTATGTGGTGCTGGCGCTTGACCAAACCGGTCATGGCTACAGCGCTCCACCGGCATTTGCCAACGGGTTTGGCGGTCCTGATGGACTCAAATTCCTGCGCAGCCTCGATATGGTCGACAAAGAGAACATCGGCCTCGAAGGTCACAGCATGGGAGGCTGGACAGTCCTGGCAGCCGCTGCGGCCTTTCCCAACGATTACAAAGCGATGGTTCTCGAAGGCTCAAGCACAGGAGCGCCTTTCGCCGCTGAAGGCACGCCGCAATTTCCTCGCAACCTCGCCTTGGTGTTCAGCAAATATGATGAGTTCTCGCAATTGATGTGGGAAGTTCCAAAGGCTCGCGACGTGACCGGGAGCAGGAAACTTTGGAAGCTCTTCGGCGTTGAGCAACCGGTCCAGCCGGGCGCGTTATATGGTTCTGTCGAAAACAACACAGCCCGCGTTTTATTTATACCTGCTATTACTCATCCGATGGACCACATCTCCCCCGAAGCCATCGGCTACAGCCTCGATTGGTTTCAGCGTAACCTCAAGGGAGGCACACCGCTGGCCGCCCACAACCAGATTTGGTATTGGAAGGAAGCAGGCACTTTGGTTGCGCTGGTTGGATTCGTGGTATTGCTGCTGGGTGCATTCGAGGTGTTGCTGAAACTACCTTACTTTTCCCGGCTCGCGCAATCGCCCATAGCCGCTCGCGATACCCGGACATGGGGCTGGTGGATGGTCCTGGCTTTTACGGCGTTTATTCCTGTGTTGACGTTTTACCGGTTTTTTCACTGGGGTGAATTGTGGCTGAAGCCTTCAAGGTTGTTACCCCAGGGGATTACCAATCAGATTATGGTTTGGGCGTTGCTGAACGGCTTAGTCACCATAGTATTGATTCTTTTATCGAGACGAAAGCCAAAGCTTGTCACGCGGTGGTTTCCTTCTGTGTTGATCGCTTTGGCTACCGTCGCCATTGGATACTCTGTGCTGTCTCTCGTCGATCTTCTGTTTAAGGTGGATTTTCGCTTTTGGGTAGTGGCCCTGAAGTTGATGGGCCCGGTTCACTTCAAATACTTCTTTGTCTACCTCATTCCGTTCCTGGCATTCTTTATGATCGCTTTGCGCGGATTGCACGGACTATCGGTGAAGGGTGATAGCACCTTCCGCCAGTATGCCACCAACATTGCTGCCTTGGGGCTGGGATTTCTGGTCTTCCTCATCATCGAATACATTCCCTTGTTTATAAACGGTCAATTGTTCACCCCGGCTGAGCCGCTGAACACAATCGTGGCCATTCAATTCCTGCCGTTGATGGTGATTGTTGCGATCATTGCCACATTTACCTACCGGCGGACCAACAGTTACGTTCCCGGCGCGCTTCTCTCTGCCTTCTTGGTGACCTGGTATATCGTTGCCGGTCAGGCGACTCATGCAGCCGTATAGCGCCCCCTGTCATTCTGGGAATGCACGAGCACTACTTCATGCTCCCCGAAAATACGTATGCAAGCGAAAGGGAAAGTTTCGGGAAGAGATGCTCATCGATGAGCGAATCTTTCTCGTTCAGGATTAGAGGCCGTTCACCGGTCCGAAAGACCTCTACTTCACGTTGATCGGGATAAACGATCCAAACAGACCGGGCCCCGGCAATTAAATACTGATTTCGCTTCCGGGCAATTTCGCTAGCAGTGTTACTGGGCGAGATTATTTCCACCGCCAATGCGGGTGCGCCCTGAACAAGTGTGTCGCTGGGATGAATCAATTGCAACTGTTTGACAGTGAGGAAGGCGACGTCAGGAGTCCTGACTACATCCGATGAGAGTTGGAAATCCATTTCTGCCACAACTTCGCCCAATCCGCGAGCCTCGGGATATTCCCGCAACCACTGCTCCATGCGTCCACGAATGCGGTTGTGTTCGTAACTGGCGGGCGTCACCTCAATCAACTCTCCCTCGTCCAGTTCATAACGCACGGATTCTTGACTGTGCTGTAGCTTTTGAAACTCTTCAAGCGTCACCCTGTGCAGAGATTGCGCCATGGTTCACCGCCGTTTCTTGTTTATATTATCAAGAAAGTCACAGTCGTTTTGGTGATAAAGTGATCCGACAATAGGCGGGTCTTCTGAACTAATCCTGCTCTTGCTGAACTCCCAACCGCTTGATCGAAAAGCGATCCAGGCGGTGCAAGTCTTTGCCTTTGACTGTGG
>DASZFK010000092.1:0-3685 GCA_035939855.1 Candidatus Angelobacter sp. | reverse complement strand
TTCGAGAAATTTGACCAGAGGTGTTGCTTTGGTTGCATATTGCTGCACCTGCTGGCGCTGGAAGGCCAGATATTGCGCTACCTCTTCCGCCCCATGCGCCTCAAATCCCGCCCTGGTGGGCGTGTTATCGCCTGTCCACCGTTCGAAGTTGTTGATATTGGCGGCATAAGGCGACTGCGCCTCGTATCTCTGGTCGATCCTCATCAGCAGATTGCCGGCTTGCCGGGTGGTGACTTGCAGGAGTTGACGATGGGTTTCAGTCAGTTCGAGATTGAGCAAGTCGTTGAGCAGGCCACTCAAAGACTCCGAGGCTTCCTGGAAATTCTGCACTTCAGCGGCAATATTTTCATCGATATCCGATGTAGCCGTAATCGATGTGAAGCTTTGTGAACGAGCGATCAAATCTGCCATGTTCGCTTCCAGGTGGGTCATCGAAAGCTCCTGGAAGGCATTACGGAGACCGGCCGGCTCATCGTTAAGCTGCTGTTGTTGGAACCGATCGTAGGAATCCTGAAGGCTGATGGCCTCCTGCAAAGTATCTTTGTTCCACGACAAGCGCTCATCCGGCATCAACCGGGTGCGGATCGTCTCGGTTCCCTCGCGCTTCACGAAAGGCAGATCGAGGAATTTTTGCAGCAAAGCCCCAATGCTTACGGCCTCTGGAGAGAGCCGCACCAGGTTGTTGTCGAGAGTGAGCAAGGGTCCGGTGAGGCTGGCGCGCTCATTTCGAATCTTGGCCTGCATGACTGCATAGTTCTCATCCGCCAGGCGGTCTACGTAATCTTCCAGTTGCTGTTTCGGAGCCAGAAACGCGGAACGCTCAATTGCAACCTTTGTGACGTCATTGATCGGGCCGAACTGGGCAAGCTTGCGGTTGGCCAGCCAGAGAAAATCAGCGCCGGTTAATGTGGTCTGAGCCTGCGTGATCGAGTTTTTCAGATCGACCAATTGCTCATTGGTTTGCAGTTCCTGGCGATCGAGAGCATCGATTTTTTCCTTGATGCTGTGCAGGTAAGTGATGACGGTGCTGTTCGCCATCCACTCTACAAAGAACCGCTCCACTTCGCGCCGCATCTTGGCTGAGGCCTGCTGAACATCGCTGGCGCTGATTTCAATTTTCTCTCCGCCTCCCTCGCGAATCGCTTCACGAAAGTAAATGTTCCCTTCATAATCGAAATCGGCTGGAAGCTGGCGGCCACGAAGATAACCTTCCAAGGCGATCAAGTCACGCGTAGTACCTTTCCCGGCGGTCGACACTTCGTTATAGCGATCAATGTTCAGCTCCAGATCGAGCAGCCTGGTGGTTAACTCATCCAGCCGGCTATAGCCCTTGGTGCGCTGGGCGGAAGCCAGGGGCAGTGAAGAAGCAGTGGAATCGTCATCTTTGCCTTTGATGATTTCTTTAAGAAGACGCTCTTTCTTGTCCAGCAGTTCCTGCCTGAAGGTGGCATACACGAGCCGTTCAAAGGCAGGCACCATTGCGTGCCTAAGCCGCTCATCGATGGAGCCAGCCAGCGAGGTCGGAAAGAATAACGAACGATAATGCCGTGCGGGAAGTTTTTGCATTACATCGACGAGCATGAAAGCTGTATCTCTGTCCTGTTGCGAAAGTTGGTCGGCAGACATACTCTTCGACTCGCGAACACCGGAAACAATGCGGTCCAGCATGGGAACTGTGATTCGCTGGGTCTCGCTGAGCCGGCGGTAGCTGAGCCAGACTCCCAAAGTGAGCACCACGACAGTAACGAGGCACGCAATTTGCAGAGTTACAACAGTGCGATTGCGGGAGAGATAAGTCTTGGCCGCTGGATGCGCGATTCCGCGTTCAGGAAAAATCTTGTTTTCGAACAGGTCGGCGACAAAGACGGGTTGATGCTCTCTCTCCTCGGTCGCGAAGGAAGAGACTTCCGCAGCGCCCTCGGTTATCATCGGCTCGCCCGGCGCAATGCTTGCAGAAACCGGCGGAGCCAGAATGGAATATGGCGACGTAAAGCTGGAGCCTGCTCCCGCGGCGGCGGTCAATGCGCGGACCGGCTTGGCCGTCTCCTGTTCGCCAGATGCATCGCCTACAAAATAAAAACCCCGGAATTGCAGCGATTCACGGTAGGCGGAGTTTTTGAATATCTGGTTAAGATAAATCCTGAGAGGCCGTCGCAACTCCTGAAGCTTCGACGAGAACAGGAAAAGACTGTCAACATCCGGAATATCGTTGCGCTCGGTGAAGATCTCGCTTTCCAGCCGGTTCAGATCATAAGAAAGCTCGTCAAATCCCTGATCGATCCAGCATGAATCAAAGGCGGATTCCAGATTGTAGGGGTTCGACCATCCAAACATCTCATTCCTGTACTGCGATGGTAGTTGGCTGGCCATCGCTTTGAATCCCGGAATAAGATCGCATTTGGTGATGACCACATAGACCGGGAAGCACAATCCAGTCCATTTTTGAAGCTGCCACAGCTTGTTAAAAATACAGGCTGCCCTTTGGCCGATGACGGCAGGCTGCAGGGCCTTGTCACCGGCCAATTCCGTGGCCGGAATGGTGAGCACAACGCCATCGATAGGACGCTGAGGACGGTAGCGCACCAGGTTGCGCAGCAAGCTCTTCCACTTACGCTCATCGGAGCCGGTCTGGTCAGCGCCCACGAAGAAGTGTCCGGGAACATCAAGAATCACTCCGGCATCGAAGAATTTCCACTTGATGCCATGAGCAACACCGAAATCAGCGGATCCTTCACGCAACGATAAGCTGATGCCCGGATTTTCCAGCAGAGTGGATTTGCCTGAATCGGATGCGCCCAGCACCAGGTACCAGGGGCTGCGGTAACGCAACCCACGTCCGATGGAGTTCCGTTCCAGAAAACGCAAGGCCGATGAAACCGATTGCCGGGTTTCGATTTCAGCGAGCTTTTCAGGAAGCGCCGGCGTGGCCTGCATTGGCTCTTGTTTCTCGCCTGCCTCCTGAGCCTGCAGGGCTGCGGCTTCTTCCTGCTTCTGCTTGGAGCGCCACAGCAACACCAGCATCAACACGACAATCAGAAGAACCAACAAAGCGATGCCCAACAGCAGGAAGGCGGGCGAAAGGGCAAGAAGGCTGGACATTTATTTTTGCCCTCCACCACATGATTCCGGATGAATGTCGCAGAGCCGCTGTTCAACGGGCGCAGTCACCTGCACAAAAAGGGAATGAGTCAACGCCACCCAAACAATGAGGATGGCGGCCAGTACCAGAAACCAGGTGCGCGGATGCGGCAGCCTGTTGGATTTCCCCTCCACAAGAGTATGCGCATAGTTCTGACGGAAAAGACGCCGATTGCCCTGTAGAAGCTCAGGGTTAGACCGGAAAATCATGGCAAAGAGCTGGCGCCGGTAACGGTCAATGGCATTGATGGGATCGCTGCCGCGGTACTTTCCCTGAAATCCCAGCGACAGGGCAAAGAAATACACGGCCGCCAGGTCGACATAGACAGGATCGCGCTGCAGCAACAACAGATCGAGTTTCTTGAAAAATATTTCTCCTGCGCCGCTGGAGCGGAACAGCCGGGTTTCCAGCAACGGCCAACTGGCCTTGCCCTGCCAGTTGTGGTTCAGGAAAAATTCGTCAGCCAGGGCAGCCATCACATATTGCGCTTCGCGGTAAACTTCAAAGCCAAAAGCGCCGCCGCTTCGCGACGCTCTTTCGGCCTGG
>DASZFK010000091.1:0-6939 GCA_035939855.1 Candidatus Angelobacter sp. | reverse complement strand
GCAGCCGCCACAAACTGTAGTGGCGAGAGCTAAGTTTAGGGCTTGGCCGCCCAAATATTCCAGATGGATGGCGGCCAGCCTTTAACAGGCACTAAACGAGCCACAATTGTTGGTCAGCTTTTCTTTGAGGCTTTCTTCACCTTCGCCCAACGCGCTTTCTGAGCGTCAGAAATGCGTTTCCTGGCCTCCGCGCTCATTACTCGCGGACCACGACGTTTCCGCCCCGTCTTGAAACCCCGGCCTGCCGAAGCATGGCCTCCTCCCTGAAGCACCGCAATGGCTTTATCTAATCGGTCGCGCTCATCTCTAAGCGCTGCCAGAATTGTCTCTATGTCCACTTTCTCTCCTCTACCCTTGAAGTGATTACTCAACAACAATTGGAAAAGTGTACCAGCAGTCTGTCAAACTGCGATACGCTTCGTCTCCCAGTGGCCGGCAATCCGAAAGAAGAGAACGTCGTCGCAGATGTTAGGCGAAAAGCCACACGGTGGATTGCTAAGCCCCGGTCCTGCACGCGATGACTACATCCGTGGAGTAGATGACGTGGATGAATCCACAATGGGAAAGAACAACCTTAGCTGAAATTAATGAAAGTGTCCCGAAATAGGAATCACAAAGAGACAAAAAATTGACAAAAATGCCAGTTATATCCAGTTCACAAGAAGGGGCGTGACGGTTATAGTCATTGCTGTTTTTACCCATTTTACAGCCGACTTGGCTGAGCCTTGTTCCCGGTAGAGCGCCCGGTATCGACTAGGTCTTCTCAAGCCAATCAACCTCCAGCCGCTCATCAAATTGCTGACTCGTTTGTGGGATCTCGCTTCTACTTCTTAGCAAGGCGAGGTTTGAGTCCAGCGTAGCCAGGATTGCGATCTAAGTTCTCCCTCATCCTGCAAGAAAGGCCTCTGCGTCTACGGCGGCGATCGAGACCAGGCGCTTCGAAGAACTGTCATTGATGTGGCCACCGTCCCAGCGACGAATGAACACGCCCACATTCTGTCGCGAGATATTGGTTCGAAATCGCTGCCTCTCGAGAATCTTCTGGAATTCCGAGATGATGGGACATGAAAGGCACCGACAGGCAATGAGGAAGCGCCTGTGCCAATTGTTTTGCGTCTATACGGCTTTGAGTTGTGTAAGTTTAAGTTGTTTTCCGCAAACAGCGTCTACTTCACCGACGCTCGTTACGGCAACGTGTGGCTTGGCGGTATGCACATGGAATGCATTCGGCCCCACCTTGTACACGCGCGTGACAGGCGAGCCGCAGACGGTTAGCGACAATTTCTCTGTATTGAATCCGAATACGCACTACACGCTGCACATCGATAACCACGGCGTGTCTAGCGCGGTGATCTCGGTCAATGGCACACAGATTTTCGGCCCGAGTGATTTTGATCCGCATGTGGCCGCTCTGGACCGTGCAGTCACCCTGACATCCAAGAACAAAGTTACCGTTGAGCTTCGCGGCAAGCCTGAAGCATCATTGGCGATTACCGTGATTGGCGTTGACAACGATCCTCCGTCGATCCTTGAATTGGTCACGCCACCACCAAATGGGTTTGGCTGGAACAACACAAATGTTGGCGTAAGCTTCATTTGTAGCGATGCAACCTCGGGCATTGCTGTATGCCCGGCGCCACTTGTCCTAAACAAGGAAGGTCTCAATCAGGTCGCGGCAGGAATAGCTGTGGACCTTGCGAGCAACAGCACCACATCGAGCATTCAAGTCAGCATTGACCTGACGCCGCCTACGATCTCAGCTTTGGCTTCGCCTGCTCCGAATGCTGCCGGTTGGAACAATTCGGCGATCACAGTTAATTTCAGTTGTTCGGATGCTTTGTCCGGCGTGGCTTTGTGTCCTGCACCGGTTACGGTTTCATTGGAAGGCGCGAATCAGCAAGTTTCTGGAACAGCGGTTGATAAGGCCGGAAACAGCTCTAGCACGTCGATCCAACTGAATATCGATCAAACACCCCCGGTAATAGGTATCAGCGCACCCGCCAATGGCACCACGGTGACCACCGCTGGTCTTCAGATCACGGGTACAGTTTCAGACAATCTTTCGGGCGTAGCTTCGGTTAGTTGCAATTCATCTGCGGCAGTTATTGTCAGCCAATCCTTCCAATGTAATGTCACTCTTGTTCCTGGCCAGAATGCGGTGCAGGTCCAAGCCATGGACATCGCTGGCAATGCTGCAAGCACTCAAATTGCTGTGATTTTCAACGCCACTCCTCCTCCGCCACCAAAAAGCATACTCATTACTCCCAGTATGGTGAACATGCTGATTGGCGATACACGGTCTCTGAAGCTGATCGGGGACATTGGGCAGGCGGTCACCGGTGCGACGTGGAGCATCAGCGATCCGACCGTCGCCAAAATCAGTTCCGCTGATCCGCCGCAGCTTACAGCTCTTGGTCAGGGCACAACTACGTTGACAGCGACATTTAACGGGTTGACCGCGGCCATGACAATCAATGTATTGCCGGGTGCAGCTTTGCCCGCCGGTACCGCACTGTGGTCTTTCGATCCGCTGCCTGGAAACACGATGACGCAATTGGTACCCGGCAATCCGGTAAATCCTGGAGAACCGGATATTTTCGCAGTAGAAGCACCCAACACGCTGCGGGCCTTCACGAAGGATGGACTGCAATTGTGGGCGGTGCCAGTGGGAGCTTCAACGGGTTCTGCGGCCACTGTTGCTTTGCCTTTGGCTATTCAGCAACAGAACATCGTTACTCCGCAATCGCAATCCGCGATAAGCCCGTTCGGTCCTGCACAAACCCTGGCGTCCATTCCAACCGCCGCGCAGGATGTGTTGCGAAAACATGGAGCTTTTGATTCGCTCGACCTGATGCTTCGCCAGCAACGCTTGATTGAGCAACAGCGGGGTAGGGCGTCTCCTCGCAATGCTACTGGAACTTCCGCGAGCGTGGCTGCGCTTTCTCCTGTATTGATGCCTTCGAATGCAGCAGCCTCCGATCTCACAACACTCTTGATCAAAGCTGTTCCCGATAATAGCGGGGGCGTCATCAGCCTGGTGGAAATATTCACTGGGTGCTGTAGCCTTACTCAGGCTTCATTTATTAAGATTGACGCTGCTACCCAACAGCAGGTTTGGAGACATGATTTCTCTAGTAGCATTGATGAAAATTTCGCCATCGGCGACGACAATACGGTCTACAGTTCGCAGGTAATCTTCAGCGGAACTCCTAGCATCTTCTTTGGCAGGCCATCCACTTCGCTGATATTCGCCCTTGATGGGGCAACCGGGCAACAGAAATTCAGCCTGCCACTGCCGCCCGGTCATTTCAAATTTACCGATACTGAAGGCATTGGGAGCAATCCTACTGTCATTACCCTGGCCGACCTTGATGTAGCCGCACAGCCAGGCCCGCTCTCGATCTTGCCTGATGGCTCCATCAATGCGGTGGTCGCGACTAATCACCTGGAGGAAGATTTTCAAAGGCTTTTCAGCGGCGGCGGTTCTGAAACAGCAGTTTCAGACCATAAGACGCTGCAACTGCTGACCATCGAACCGGACGGATCTTTCGCCACTCGACCGCTTCAGGCGTTTGATTTTAGTCAAACGGGCTGCCAGGGATTCTGCAACGACCCCGGAGCGGGCTATATACCCAATGAGGTCATCCCTGATGGCCAAGGCGGCCTGTTAGCGACCTGGAGCGGCAACGACACTCAATTAGGCATAACCAATAGCAGCGCGGCGGTTGTCCGTCATTTAGATAACGCGGGCGGAATACTCGATTATGCTGTGCCATTCGCGTCCCAGTCATGGTTCCGTATCGGTGGCAATAATCCGCAATCGCTGGTATTGGGTGACGACACTATTGCTTTTGGAACCGATGGCCAAGCGATTATTGCATTCGACGTAAACACCGGAGCGCAGCAATGGAGTTTTGTACCGGACAATTTCCAAGGAACTGCTTTATTAGGGGCAACGGAGCAAGGTGAAGCAGCGGCCATTCAATTAGGAGACTTCGGGGGCGAATTCGATGCTACTCCAAATGCACTGCTCGCCATTGATGCCGGCGGCACAGTAAGCGCTATACCATTTGCTGCAAATAGCACTGGGGTTTTTGATGCCAATACTCTGCTGGCAGTGACGGCAACCAATGGAGTAAGACTTGTAGGTTCTGTTGCAATAAGTCTCAGTAATAACTGGTTTCGAGATGGGAGGCTCATCCCAAATAGGCTTGCGCCTACACCGAAAATTACCACAATCTCACCATCGCGTGGACTTATTGGAAGCACGCTCAACGTGCAAATTCAGGGAGTACAACTGTCAAAGATTGTCTCCGTCGATGCTGGCCCAGGGATCACAGCAACCATTAATCCGAAAAACAGATCGAATTCACGGCTAACGATCACACTGTCTATGGATGCGACAACTGTCCCACCTGGTGTTCACCGAATAGTTGCCACGCTAAAAAATGGACTTCACATTCAAAGCAAACAGCCCTTTTTCGTCCAAGTTCCTGCTCAACTGAAACCACTTCGGAAGGCAGCAGTGTCGTCGATCGTTCCAACGGCAACAGCCAATGGCTGTCCAGCCGAGTTCATCAACCCAAAGAATCCCGGCCCATTTGGTATGAAACTGGTGCTCCAATATCAAGTTCTAGATCAGCAGACACCAGGAATGCCCATCACGGCCACAATGCCACTTCGAGAAGATTTAATTAATCTCACCGTGGACGGGACACTAACAGATAACAATAGTGTGTTCGATCAAATTGTTACTGCCTCAGGAACAACTCAGAGCGACGGGACGTTTGTGGACGACCCAGTAGGTGCATGCGCCCCGGGTCCATTTGGCAGTGCAACATTTACCCAAAGACTGTTCATTCCACTATCGGATGGAATTAGTCCCAGTGTACGGACAAACAACTTTGCACAGACCGGAAGACTGGGATGCGGCAGCATGACCAACGGAGTTGATATCACTGTAACAGTGGCTTGCCATTGAATTGAGTACAGAAGTGTTGCAAAAGAATATTTGGCTCAAATGTCAATTGCAAGATAGGGGGGACCATGGTTCAACAGTTCAGGCTAGTGATCCTTTTTGTGATATTGCTGTCCTTGCAAATTGTGAATGCACAAGTCTCGAATGACTGGCGCAACCGGTACGGCCCACCTGCAGCGGAGAGCTACCTTCTTCGCGATGGCATAGTGATGACTGCCTATTATTCAGCCGAGGGGAAAACCTGCAAAATAGAGATATTGCCGTTCAAATCGAAAGAGCCGGACGGCCTTGAAAAAATGTTGCAAGAGATAGTCCCAGTCAATGCGAGAGGGAAGGAAATCAGTTCGATCGGACTCACAAGCAGCGCGAATGGAATTGCTTCAAGAATCTATGAACGCGTGAGCATCGCATCAACTGACTCCCAAGGACGGGCTGGTGTTATGCAGTCAGCGACAGTTCGCTGGAAAGGGATTCAGTGCCTACTGCCGGAAAAGGAACAGACGAGAAAGCCCTAACAAGGTAGCTACTGAATAGCTTTCACTAATATTCCCGAATGACAGATCCATCGAGAGCTATCATCCAGAAGCCCCCCTCATCGATTCAATCAAAATTTCAGGATAATCTTGAGTTCCGCCGATTTGCAATTGAGGCTGTTGCCTTTTTGCTAGAAGCCATCTCATAAATACCTCCGCAGCAGGATCACAATACAAGCAAGCTGAACCATGCCGAGGAAGTTGCTTTGGACTATTGAACTCCTTGATTTCCGAGGCTGTGGCAGCCTCATTTTCGTCTATACCTTCTTATGGTACTCTTTGGAAAAGTTGAAATAAACAACTGTCAGGCTGTTTTTGACGCCCTGGCGCGGTCGTCAAATTCCAGACGTGTCTTGAAATCATCCATCAGCACAAGCCGGGCATCGTATGTGCTAGTTCCATCTTTCTTTTTGAATCCCTTGATGAGTCCGGTTCGGCCTTTCGTGACAAGCTGCCGGATGTGCTCATCGGTAAGCTTCTTGCCATTGATCTGCCCCCAGATGGAAAAGTTGCAGCCTTCGTTGAACCTGGAGCAGCCAGCACCCATTTTGGTTTTGCGGATGAATCCTTGCTTGCATTTCGGACAGGGGCCATAAGCGTTTTGGTCTGCCGCGGCTGCGATCGGAGTCGGGGGAGCAGCGATGATCTGAGAAAAGATGCTGGTGACAAACCGAAGAATTCCCGTGGCGAACGAGTCCGCCGCTTGTGTCCCGTCCTGGATGTCGGCCAATTGCTGTTCCCAGGAGGCAGTAAGGGCGACATCTTTAAGGGGCGGGTGTACCTGATTGATCAGGGCTTTGCTTTTTTCTGTTGGCAGCAGGGATTTCTTTTTCCGCTCGATGTAGCCGACCGCAATGAGCTTTTCAATGATGGCAGCTCGGGTGGCCGGCGTTCCTAAGCCGCTCTGCTTCATGGCAGAGGCAAGGTCTTTATCGTCCAGCTCTTGGCCAGCATTTTTCATCGCGGTCAAAAGGCTGGAATCGTCATAAGGCTTGGACGCAGTGGTTTTGCCCTCTTTGAGCTGTTCACTTTGTTTGGGCACGATCTGACCTTGAGAAAGGGCGGGCAGCTTCTGCTGAGTGGCTTCCCCAGTGTTCTCCTCTTCTGATTTGTCATTGTCATTGATTTCAACAGTGGTCCAGCCTGGCTCTTTGATTACGGTGCCGGAGGCGCGAAAAGAATGCTGGCCGATCTGAATGATGGCAATGGTCTCATCGCGGATTTCCGGCGGTAGAAAGATGCTCAAGAAACGCGCTGCAACAACTTCATAGACGTAGCGTTGCTTTTTGGGAAGATCATCGCCAGCTTGCTTATGAGTGGGAATGATGGCGTGGTGGTCTGTCAGTTTCGTGTCATCTATATAGGCTTTTGAAAGCTTCAAGCCATTCGCAAGGGCATCCAATGCTGTTTGGACAGGCCATTCCGAAG
>DASZFK010000090.1:0-5423 GCA_035939855.1 Candidatus Angelobacter sp. | reverse complement strand
CGGGCCTTTAGGCAGACGTTCATCATCGGCAAACTCTACCACGTGAGGTGGCTCATGACCATCGTTGACTGCCATTGCCACGCAGGCAAAGGCGACCTGATGACCCATCCGGCAAACACCGATGCGCCGCTGGGAGCCTACCTGCGGCGGGCGCGGGTTGCAGGCATCCACAAGACCATCTTGTTTCCGGCATTTCACACCGACTATGCCCAGGCCAACCGCGAGCTGGCCCGGATCGTCGCCCGCGCTCCCAACAGGCTGATCGGCTTTGCCTTCATTCACGCCAGCCGCGACACAGGCCGCATCCTCCAGATGATCAGGATCGCCGTGACCAGATGGCGTTTTCGCGGAATCAAAGTGCATGGCTTCGAGTCGATGCCCAATCGCGAGATCTGTGAGGCAGCACGCCGGTTTCGTTTGCCGATCCTCATCGATGTCGGCGGACAAACCCAGGTCACGGAGATGTTTGCCTGCCAGTATCCCGATGTGAATTTCATCATTCCTCATCTCGGAAGCTTCGCAGGGGACTGGAAAGCCCATCAGCAGGTCGTAGACCAGCTAGTAAGGTTGCCCAACGTTTACGCCGACACGTCTTCAGTCCGTCATTTTGACTATATTGTTCAGGCGGTCAAACGCGCTGGAGCACACAAGATACTGTTTGGATCAGATGGACCATGGCTGCATCCAGGCAACGAGCTGCACAAGATTCGATTGCTGGGATTGCCCCCGGAAAAAGAAGCCCTCATCCTGGGCCAAAACGTTTTACGCCTGATCCGCCACGCACGAGTCGGACAAAAGGTAGGGCGAGAGAACAGCGACGCAATTCCTCGCGATACGTTTCACATACACAAAACAGACCGTCATCCCAAGAGTCTACACGCGCCAGCGCGGGTAGACTGGAGGGACCTCGCGGTTGGTCGTTAACCACTACTGCGCTTCCTCGCGAAATGGCTCTTCGCGAACAAGTTTCAACCCCTTCCCATCAACCATCTCGTAATCATAGAATCCGCACTTCACCTCGCCGATGCAACCATTCACTTTAAAGAGGCTGCTATTCGGATGGAACTGTATTCGCAGCTCATCGGGGTGTTTTTCTACATACGACAACGAAAGGTCTGCAACTGAGAAGCCGTCGTAGACCTTTCCTGTACTGGAATCGACAATGACAAAGTAAATGCATCCGGCCCCGCATCCCCAGGATGGGACGGTGTAATGGCCGGCAAATTGTACCGGTGATGTTGCGCCTTCACGAATCCTGGTGCGAAACGTCCGCTGATCTTTGCTGAGTTTTGGCTTTGCAGGTGTGCCTTTGTAGATCTGCTTAACAGCAAAATCATTGAAATCCGGGCGCGCGGGTGGCTGCTGTGCCAACGAAGCGGCGACCATCAAAAGGAGAATAAACCTCACTTGGCCACGTACTTCATGGTGGCCTCGTTGTCATACCTGTCATGCACCCGCACCACGATGACATGCTCTGTTACGGGGGGCCTGTTCTTTGCGGGGCCGTGTGCGTGTGTTTGCTCGGTCTGCTCTTCCAGAGATTGTTGTGTCTGAGCCAGTGGCACGTTGAAGTCGTAGTTTTCGGTTTTTGCATCGGAAATCTGGCCTACGGGCTCCAGGAACTGCCACTCGCCAGCGTCGATAGAATATTCGGCTCTCTTGATGGGCGAGAATTCGTCGACTGCGCGGAAGGTCACGTGCAACTGCTGGCTTTCCAGCTTGGCGGTGAGGTTCTCGATTCTCGGAGGAGTGTTGTCGATCTCGAAGCGACTGCTTTGGCGTTCGTCGCTCAAGGCATCTTCAGGCGTGTGGGAGGGAGCATCGCTGGCCACCACCTTCATATAATATGCGCCATCGGGCAGCAGGCCCGATTCGAAAGAATAGAATCTTTCGCTCAAATTCGACTTGAGCAACTTCCATTCTGATTCGCTCTCGCCCCGGTAGTAAAGCGAGTAGACAAGCTCATCGTCGTTGTCATCGTGCGCGGCCCAGCGGACTGCAATATAGTTGCGGTCGCGCAAGGCGCTGGGCGGGCCATCGTTGCGGCTGCTGCTGGAACTCGAAGAGCCGGAGTTGGAATTGCCAAAGGTTACAGAGATGGTATCGGGACCGATGGAATGGGATTGCGGCTGGAAGTGCGCCCCCGGCTGCACTGCAATGTCATCGACGACTGGCGCGACATTCTTCGAAAGATAGTTGATGGCCACCGATTCAAGCTGCGTTGGCGCAGAGCTGGGCTTGAGCACTGCGCGCCATTGCACAAACCGTGCTGGAGGAATTTCCAGCCGCGCATCTTTGCCCAAATCGACCTTGATCCAGGGACTCCAGTTGCGATCGGGATTATCGACATTGCCGCTGCGGGCCGAGACTTCGAAATTGCCGCGTCCGCGCACCTCTACTCTCCCCCATCGGGAGAAGATGTGCGTGTCTTCAACATCGCTTTCATACGTGCCTTCGGCTTCAGGTCCATTGCCCATGAGGAAGATCTTTCCCAGGTTGCTGCTGGAGCAATAGAGTCCATTGCCGGCTTTGCTGAAAGCCGTGATCTGGTTGGCGCTGCCCTTGAGCAGGTCGGTGAAAGCGCCGTTTCTCTCGATGGAAAAGATGCGTCCCTTGTTACCGGTGCCGGCGATCAGGTGTCCGGCGGAATCGAAGGCCAGAGCGTAAACGATGTCGTCGCGCGAAGACCAGATACGTTTAGGAGATCCATCGGGAGCGATCACGTATACATCCGAGCCGGCCAGGTTTGCGTTGGGAGCGATAGGCGAGCCGACAGCCGCATTTGCCTGCGTTCCGCCGATCGACGGAGTTGGGGGAATGATCAAACCTGTTGAGGGCGTGCTGCGCTTCTCGGCGGTTGCCGAAGCGAAGATGTTGCCGGCCGGATCTACAGCCAGCGAGGTAATCTCCTTCTTTGAAGCGCTGTAAAGGACAAAGCCTTCTCCGCTGGGCGTGATGCGATAGATCAATCCGCTGCCATCCGTGCCGGCTATCACATTGCCTTTTTGGTCAAAAGTAAGAACGCGGATGTGGGCCTCATCGGACTTAAAAAAGACTGAACCCTGGCCGCTTTTATCGACCCGGTAAATCTCGCCACGGTCGCCGGTGGCGACGTACAAGCGTCCTTCGCCGTCAAAGGCGATGCCCCAAATATATTTCGTCTTCGGATCAAAGAAGACGTTGCCCGTGTATTCAGGGGAGGCCGTAAATCCGGCGTTTTTTGGATTCGAGTTGCGAGTGATCTTGTAGACTTTGCCGTCCGGGGAGGTGGCGGCGTAGATCGCGCCATCAGCACCTAAGACCACGGATTGCACTTGCAACTCTTTCGGTTCGAAGATGACCGTGCTCTTGCCGTCGGGCGTGATCCGATAGACACGGGCTGGAGCGCCGGTAGCCGCATAGACAACGCCGTCTTTATCGGAGGCGATGGACCAGATAAATGTTGAAGGACTGGTATAGACCACCTTGAACGCAGGCGCCAATTCGAGCACGCCGGAGTTGCGGATGGCTACGCCCTTGACCGTTCCGTGCTCGAAATCTTCGTACCCGGATTCCTTCCAAAGACGCGTGCCCTGCGCAAGGGCAAGGCCGGAAAAAGACAATAACAGTAATAGAAAACAGGCTTTCTTCATTGCTTATTAGATTAACAGGAAGTGAGAATTTGGGTCATTTCGAATTCAGCAACTCTCAGTTTCCACGCGCAGCGGTGGTCTTGTTGACAAACAAGATCGCGTCAAATTCGTCCTGAGGCCGGGCGTTCAGGAAATAGGAGGCAGCGGAAGCTTCGCTATAGATGGCGCCGATACTACGTGAAACATGCGGTTGATCGAACCACTTTGCCACCGGTCCTTCGTTGGGCAGCTGATGTAAATCCAGCGCCAGAAGGGCTATTCCAGTAGCGGCGAGGGTTTGATCGAGACTGCCCTCGGGAGCTGTGGCCACAGTAAATTCGTGCAATCCTTTTCCCGGCTCGACCGCGCGAAATGACCCTTGGTTGAAAGCAAAGCCAAAGTTGAAGAGTTCTCCTGGGAAGAGCTTGCGCAGATACTCGCCCATGGGATGCCAACCTTGCGCCTGATACTGGACATGCCCATTGTGAGCCCACAGAACCAGTTTGGCGCCTGGATTGTGATCGGCAATCCATTTCACATTTTCTGCCATGCTCTCATCTCGTGTTTTGCCGCCCGCAATGAGTTGGCTGTACTGCACAACCAGATGGGCGTTCTGTATTACCCAATCGAGGTTCTTTGCCGTCACCCCTGCTTGCAGAAAGCTTGCGCGGTTCTCCTCCAGGTGCTTTTCGACGCTCTTGGCGCCTTGCACCATGGGGATCTTCGACATCTGCGCCACATCCCGATAGATTGGCTCCAGGGTTGCCGAGTAATCCTTATCGTGAGCCTGCACGAAATTGCGGACGATTTGCAAACACGCGGCGGGAATCTGCATCTGCACATCAAAGCCAGTGAACTCGATGTGGCCCTTGCCCGATTGGTTGAATTCTCGCATCCATAGCACCATATCCAGGACTTCTTGCGTGTTCCAGAAATACATGCCCTTGATCAGTTCTTTGGCATCTCCCTTGCCAGTAAGGACAAAGTCGTTTAACCGATACGCCTCGGGTATGTCGGCTTCCATGGAAAAGATAGTGACCCCCTTTTGTGTCGCCAGAAACTCGACCATGCGGTGCTTGAGTTGGAAGAACTCACGTGTTCCATGAGTGGCCTCGCCGAGCGCTACCACTCGTTTATCGCCGATTATGCTCTTCAGAGGCAAAAGATCAGTAAACCCGTGCCCGGCTTCAACCGTTTGCAGAGGAATAGCTTTGGTTCGTATCCAGTCACGTGCAGTCTGGCTATCGGGAACTGAGGGTTCAGGCGATTTTTTCAGACTCTGGGTCGAGGGCGCCTGGCCTGTTCCTTGACCAATAACAAAAGCCGAGGCGCCAAACATGACCAATAGCAGAGTGCTATAGAGAAAACTTCGGTGGCGCAGTATCACAGAGAACCTCCTGCCAGAAATCTGGTGTCCACATCGTCCACGAAAAAGATCTGGCTACGGAATCTTCAGTCGAAAGACTTTGTATGGCGGAGTTCTCTTATCGACATTCTGGTTGAAGGCCGGCATTAAATGGAACTGAGACGCCGAGAAAAGAAGATCTCCATCATGACTCATGGTAATCGTGTCGGGCCAAAGGAACTCCGGGGCCATGGCAAAGACTTCAAGCTGCCCATCCGGGCGTAGCACTTTGATCGCGTTTTCTTCGAGTGCGGTCAGGTATAGGTTTCCTTTTTTATCAAACTCGAGACCGTCCGTCGGCCCTGGCGTTGCCACACGCTCCACGTGGCCGCCCAGCGCGGCGGGAGAGAGCGAGTGATCGAGCAATGCGGAAATCGGAATCCGATAAAGAGTGCGACTTGTGAGAG
>DASZFK010000089.1:0-6810 GCA_035939855.1 Candidatus Angelobacter sp. | reverse complement strand
TCGGACGCGAGATATCCCGCTTCTCTCGCGGGCACACGATTTTCAAGGTCGGCTCGCGCCGGTCGAGATCGTGCCAGTGGGCCAGGATGCGCTCCATCCCCAGCAGCTCATGGGTTGCCGGAGCGGGAATCAGGTTGGTGATCCCGAGATCCGAATAAAGTTCGGCGATGGCCCGGTATTTTCCGTCTTCCTGGGCTTGCGTCTTGTGAAAAATCGACGGATCGGCAAAGACTTCCGCCTGGTTGAATCCCATGAGTGCAAGCAGGTTCGGCCGATGTTCCGTAGGCGAGAGTCCCGGCTGGTAATACTCGCCGAGCACATAGATCACTCCATCATGATCGATGCACGCCACCAGCGCTCCAGTAGGGTTTGCCTTGCCATGATCGAAACCTCCGACGAGCTTCCAGTACGGCGAACGACGAAACCCCGAAGTATACGGATCGATCAGGATCTTCTCCTCGTTGCGCGCCAGCACCTCGGCAAAGAGGCGCTCGCCGCCGCCGGCCTCATGAATGATCTCCTGCTCGCGGTCCCAGGCGCCCTTGGAAGAATATTTCTTACGCTCGCGCTCCACCCAGGCCGCATCGCGCTCAGGATCGGCAGAATAATGAACACGGTAGACCGGCCTCCCATCCGGCAAACGCCGCACCCGGACACCATGCGGCGCCATCGACGAAAAGACATCGGTCGCAGCCTGGCACTGTTCAGAAAACCATCCTGGCCCCGCCGAACTGACCACGACAATCTTCTGGCACACCGGAACGGCGTGATCATAAGCCTCGCCCGCCTCGGGCATGAACGCGGCCTCATCCTGAAACAATCCCCAAGGATGATAGGAGCGAATCTGGTCTCCCCCGCCCGGAATGCCGATGATGCGGCTGCCATGAGCAAACTCGAGAATGTTGGCCGGCTGCCTGCCTTTTTTCAAAGGATAGGCATCTTTGATGTCGTCGTTCTGCCGGTTGTAGAGGGTCTTGGCGTACGCCACCAGTTCGCAGGCTTTATCTTCTTTCTGTGATTGAAACAAGACCTCGATACCGGCGGTGGTCATGGCGGCATGGGTGAACAATCCAACGCAGAGCCAGGAGATCATCATGTCGCGTGATTTCTCGACGAACACGATCGGCTCCGATTGAAACGCATCTACGATGGGCCGGAAATGCGGTTTATCGGGAAAGGCGCGATAGCAAGAGCGGGCTCCGGCTTCGCGCCAATGGTTATCTTTGGTCTGGGTGTGGTTTTGAAGCCAGAGCAAGGGGTCGGCGATCCATGGGGCGTGGCGATCCGAATTGTCTGCAGGGTCTTGATTTGTGCTCCCGTCCGGCTCGGCGGCTGAATCCCGGTCCTCATTTCCGAAGTTATGGCCAGGCGCGAATCTATCGCTCCACTCATAAATGGCGCGCCTTCCCACTTGGTAGTCCCGAGACAGTTGAGTGGGAGAAACTCCGTCGATCCGTTGTTGCACGATTTCCCGCTTGAATTCCTCTGAGTACATCGGCGGTCTTGGATTCAAATCTCTCGCTTTGGCTGCAACTATGGCGGTTTCGTCTGCTGTTCCTTCTGTCCAAGGATGAAGTTCTTCGATCTTGTTGAGCCAGAGACGGATCGTTGCTTTGGTTACTCCAGAAGAGGCGGCCACGTCCCGTAAGCTCTTGCCAGAGGCAAGTTGCTTGATTGCAGCGAGATGTCGATCTTCGGGAAACGACTGTTTGTACATGTGGTGAGCCTACGATGGATCAAGCCCCAGCGGGGCGACGAGAAGTTAGCCCAGGGTGGAGCGTAGCGGAACCCTGGGAATAGTGAAAAAATTGAGAACAAGCCCCAGCGGGGCGGCACGATCTTTATACTTTCAACAGACTACAGTAAGGGTTGGCGAATTGCGTTCGAGTCAGAGCTATTACATGCCAGGAATCACATGAAAGCCGAGATTTACCAATCTCTGGATGCGATTAACCAATCCCTCGAAGCCGCCGCAGCCCACCTTGAGAATCTCAAAAACGCCAAGTTGATGCTGCCCGAAATAGCCGATATTCGGCGGATTAAGATTGAAGAGCTCAAAAACAGAAATCAATGCCACTGTCACGATCGCAATACATACGCTCGAAATGACCGAAGCCCGCCGGTTCGAACGGGAACGACAGGAGCGGCAACAGCGGTTGGATAAATAGAGATCAAATTTCAGCGTCAAATTGCCCGTTTACGGCGTTCCGGCTGAAGCAACCATCTTTGTTGGGCTTCTGGTGTGAGCACTGCGAGACATTCTTTTCGTTTCTGATTTCCGCCAATCGCCTCATCAGCTAATCGAGGTCACCAATTATGATTTAAGGAAATTTAAGAAGGATAATAAGTGCCTTTAAGAAAGCCAATATCCAATTACAGCGCCGACGCACCCTGCAGCCCATCTTTTTGTGCTCTCGTCAAAATTTTGGCGGAAAACAAAATTGGGTGAAGTTAGAACCAACAAAGCCACGGGTAGAACAAGCAAACTTACTATTACTTGCATCCAGGCTTTGACTTTCATCTGATGAGTTACGACAACAGTGCCTGATTCGTCTGTTTTTACGACTAATTTTTTTGTCTTAGGGGTTGGAATTGTGGCCTCTCAGAATTCGAAAAGTTTTCTCAATTTTATGACCCAAGTGGGGTGCTAGAGCAATCTGAAAGTGTTTTGCAAGAAAATCCCGCGAGCGCTGAAAAAAATGCTCCAATGTCCAAAAGAGCAAAGCGCCTAGACCTCCAGCGACTGTCACGAGTGACGTCTGAGAAAAACGTTCCTTAAGTGCTTGCGTTACAAAAGGAACAGCCATAGCAATCAGCCAGATCGAAATAACTACTCCTATAGTAGCGCTAATTGTGATAGAGAACTTAGATGGTTTCTCTTCCTCGTGATCAATGAACACAACTTCAGGAGTCAAATGGGGTGGTAACGTCTTTTCTCGATACGAAATAATGCGTATTGTGTTACGTATCCGGTTAAACATAACCATCGCCTCACATTTTTGATTATGGCAGTTTTCGCGGGAATAAATCAAATGAAGTTTAGGCTTGTGCAACGACAAAAATTGAGAACTGCCCTTACGAAATTCAAGAGTTATTAACATAAACGGTCAGAATAGGTAAAAACCTCGTGAAAATGGGATTAATAAGCAAAAACAAGGGGTTAATACCCGCATCTAACCCGTTTAATAGCCCTCCTCTTGATCAGCTTCCTTCCATATTACACAATCCGTTCCGGGATAGGTTTCTCATCGTTACGTAGCACGATGTGCTACTTGGTTTCTCTCTCTTGGATTCTGCCGTTCCACTCCTCCCATCTCCCCCATCAACGCCGCCTGCTTCACGACCTTCTGCTGCTGGTATTGTTCTGCCAGCTTGTAATACAGCACTACGTTCCTGAATCCCGCCGGATTCTCATCCTGCTTATCGAAGTTTTTCTGGGCCCATTGGCGGACGGTCTTCATGATGATGTCCAGGTCATCCAACTCCTGGTCGGGTTGAATCGAAGGCATCTCTACTACCTGTCCATTCACCTGCTGCTGGATCGGTTGCTGCTGGACCAGCAGGTCTAGGATTCGCAGGACTTTGTTGCGCATGTCGCGGCCTGGGACGATCAGGCCGGGGACGCCTGTCCACGTGGCGATCTGCTCCTGGTTCGTAGGCTCGTCGAGCAGGGCGTTTACATAAGGGTTCTTGCCGCCGGCGCCGAATTCTATCAGCCGCTCCCAGAAGGCCTTGACCTCGGCAAAGGTCATGGGGAATCCCTGGTCGGTTTCCGGATAGGCATGGACATTGCCCTGCATCTCTTCCAGTCGCACATATTGGTTTCGATACTGGCCGCTCTGGTCGGTGATAACCGAGACCAGGTCGTCGGTCATATTCACTGACGCTGCACGCACCGCAACCTCGGCTGCCCGTGCATGTTCTTCGCGCACGTTGTCCCAGAACAGGCCCAGCTTGCCGAGCGCGGTCGAGAGCTGCTGTTGCTGGCCGGAAGCTGTCTCGATATGGGGATCGCCTCCGCCGCCGAAGATCTGGGGCGGCGTGCCGGTGATCAACTGGGCAGTGAATACCAGGCGCTCCCGGTAAGAGTAAATGTTGGCGTCGATGTCGGCCTTGATGTGGACGATCGCATCTTCCAGGCGATTGCCTGCGGCGCTGGCTACTTGTTTCATCTTCACCCCGGTCAAGACGCCCGGCGCCATCGGCTTGTTGTTCAAAGCTTCGCTATCGACAAGGTTTTCGTTCACGAGCAAGATGCCTGCTGCCAACCGATCCACATATTCATGCGTGATGGTGGCTGCGTCGTTGATTTGCTCCTGTACAGGAATCGCCGCGTCGCCCACGGCAGGAGGAAATAGCCCAAAGGTTTCCTGCACTGTCCCGGTCCAGGTCCATTCGTCGCTCAGCCGCGCCTCGCGGGCTTCAAGAAACAGGTCGCCCGCATTGACCAGCAGGCAGCCCTTGGGAAATACCTGCCTGAGTTTCATAGCAACCTGCTTGTCTTCGACCGCATTGAAGGCCCAGGGTTGTATCCACGTGCGAGAGAGGGTCGGCATCAAGTCCTGAATAAAGTTCGATCGTGATCCCTCCTCCGAGTAGATCATCTGGCGGGCGGTGCGCTCATTTTGGGCTTCAGCGTCGATGGGACCGAGTGTGGCTTTAAGCGCGTCCCACTGCGCCGGATAGGAGGCGCGCAAGGCCGCGATATCCACCTCTTCGTCGACATTCAGGATAGGTGTCTCGCGCAAGTTCTTGGCATAAGGCGCGGCGTCCACATGCAGCGGAGAGTAAAGAGTCATCGAAACCATGCCGTTGGGGACATCTTCGGTACCTGAAGCTACCGGGATTTCCGCTTCTTCTTCAGGAAAATAATTCTGTTCGGAAAGCGCAGCGCCACAATTTCGACACCTTCCAACCGCTCCCGAATCTGCCGGGACCGACGCCCCACAATGAAAACAGGAATACCTCGCCGGCATCAACGTGTGCTTCTTCAACTCCAGCTTCGGCTCCTTGTGTGTGCCGGCCAGATCGGAATCAACAAGATAGCGCGTGTGGCGGAAGTAGCAGCCCGCCAGCCACAGGAACAGCAAGCCTTGTTTATGCAGGCTCTTGATGTTATTTTGCCGCTCGACGATCTCCTGCACCCGCGATGCCGCTTTGGCCGTGGCGATGTCTTCTTCGCGCTCGGCATTTTCGGGAAGAAACCTGGTCTTGGGCAACTGCGCCGAGAGCGCAGCCACAAAGGCGAACCCCAGCATCTGGTAGTAGTTGGTGACAAATTCGTAAAGCCGCCGGTCTTCACTATTGCTGGTGCTGTTGTTGTTGCTGGAGTTGGAGGCGGCGAACTGGGCCGCCACAGCGTCGAAATATTCGAAGCTCTCCGGGTCAAAGCTAATGAAGTGGTTGCCCTTGAAGAACTCGTAAGCTTTGAGTACACGCTTGATGATCATCCGGCGTCGCAAAAACCACGATTGCTTATATTTGCGCACCAGTTCAATAAGCTGCCGCTGCTCTTCCTTGGCCAGATCCTCCGGCTTGTGCTCTTTCTCTCGCTGCGGATCATCGGCAGTGCGCTCCTGGCCGCGAGGTTTATGCGCCTGATGAGGATGGCCGTGGATGGTCGTTGTTTCAAAATTGGGAATGGTCATAGGGGTCGGGCTTGAACGAAGTTAGTAGCCAATTGTTGTGCATGCGATGTGTGTTAGCAATGCGATGGATCAGCCCCGGAGGGGCGGAATTATTGAGCCCAGCCCGTCAGTGCTGGGTAAACGTGAGGTTAGAATGTAAGCCCCGGAGGGGCGGCATAAAATGTCTCATTCATTTGTCAAAAATCACGTACACCTAATCTTTTCGTCCCTTCGGGACTGGTGCTTCGGGCAATGCAGGGTTTTCTGACAACACAGGGTTTCCATTCACCCTCGATGGATACATCTTTTGCAACCATTTTGCTTCGGCCAATCGTTCCATGCGTCGCATGATGGCGCTGGGCCTCATCGACAGTCCCGCTGTGGCTGAAGGCTTGTTCTGTGCCTCTTGCGCATCATTCTTCTCTACCTGTTTTTCCGGCGCCTGTGGGAGAAAGACAGGCGCTCCAATTCCCAACAAGCAGATCTTGTCCCAAAGCATTCTGCGTTCCTGTTCCAATTCGGAAATGCGCTGATCTTTAAGCTCCATCATCTCCTGGTAGTGATGTTTTGATACAAATGGACCAGTCATTGAAATTGGTTCCTTTCAGATTTTTGCAGCATGTGCCCTGCATGATTGCGCGACGACGATCTTCCCACTCTCCAAACAACTCATCCCCTGTCATTCTGAGGCCGTTCTTCGGCCGAAGAACCCCTATGCCCACGACGTGCTTTCAGATTCGCACGTGTGAATTGCGATCAGCCTGTGAGACCACAGTCACATCTCTGAAGGACTCGTTGCTCCAGGGATTCTTCAGGCCAAAGAACGGCCCTCAGAATGACAGAGGGGAGTGTTTGAAACCTGGAAACATTCACGTGTGCACACTCTTGCTGCTGCATGAATTGGAGATCGGCATTACCGCTCTAACGACATCAATCTTTGGCCGAGCGGCTGCTGCTTCTGGTTTCTATCTTTCAGGCTCAAGAATTCGTTGCAACATTCCTCCGGGTCGGTTCGAAGATGGCCATGCGGCATGAGACGTTGTTTCCAACCTGGAACGCCGTGATCTCTGGCGACTTCATCATCCATGCATACGCCGGCCTTCCATTTCTGGCAGTTCTGGCATTTGAATGGACCCAGATCAGCGGTAGCAAAGCCGGTCGATTTGGTTCCTGTGCTGGACAT
>DASZFK010000088.1:0-5441 GCA_035939855.1 Candidatus Angelobacter sp. | reverse complement strand
GGTCACCTTTCGCAGAACCAAAACCGGCTTGCCAAAAGTCGGCGCTTCTTCCTGCACGCCACCTGAGTCCGTTAGTACTAAGTAGCAGCGCCGCAGAAGGGAAAGAAATCCAAAATAGTCGAGCGGCGCAGTGAGATGGACGCGCTTCATATTGCCCAGCCGAGCCATGACCGTGTTGCGGACATTGGGATTCATGTGTACCGGATAGATGACCCGCACGTCTGCGAAACGCTCGACCAATTCAGTAATGGCGGCGCAGATGTTTTCCAACTCCATGCCCCACGATTCGCGCCGGTGCGAGGTGATGAGAATGATCCGGCTGTCATCATCGGGAACACCCTCCGGCAAGGGGCGGTCCAGGACCTTCATTTCCTGCAGCAATTTTACCGAGTCCACCACTGTATTTCCGGTGACCGCAATGTGTTCCTGGGGCGTGCCTTCGGCCAAAAGGTTGTCGCGCGCCAGCGGTGTTGGAGCAAAGTTCAGCTCCGTGACAACTCCTGCGAGCCTGCGATTCACCTCTTCAGGATATGGATTGAAGATATCGCGGCTTCGCAATCCGGCCTCGACATGGGCCACCGGAATGCGGCGATAGAAGGCCGCCAGCGCCGAAGCAAAGGCCGTAGTCGTATCGCCCTGGATCATCAGGCAGTCGAGCGGAGTCGTTTGCAGCACCGAGTCAGTGGCTTGAAGCACGCGACATGTCAGCGTATTAAGGCTCTGGTTGGGCTGCATCAAGTCAAGATCGATCTCCGGACGAATGCCGAAAACCTCTAAAACCTGGTCTAACATTTGGCGATGCTGTGATGTTGCAATAAGCACCGGTTGAAACTCACGGGAACGTTTTTGTAGCTCAAAAATGACCGGCGCCATCTTGATCGCTTCTGGTCTCGTGCCAAATACCACTCCAACGAGGGGACGTTTGTTCATGATAATGGTTCCAGAATTGCTCCTGTATCTTGGAGTGCTGTTCAGTGCCGCTGGTTGGCTGAGTAAGGGTTTTTCGGCCATTAGCTCTTAGCACTTAGCCGTTAGCCATTAGCCCTTAGTGTTGGTCTGCATCGATCGGGCAGGTTCATGAAACTGTGCGTCGAATTCCAGCCATTAGCCATTAGCACTTAGCCATTAGCTTTAGTCTGCATCTCCGCACGTTCATGAAATTGCGCGCCGCCCTTAACAGTTGCTTCTAAACGAGCACGAGGCGGCCTCTAATCGATTCAGCAAGCCCACTAAAAGTACTAACGGCTGATGGCTGACGGCTAAGTACTAAGGGCTAATCGCTAATGGCTAGGTAGCTAGAAGCACTTACGCAGGCAACACCAGGAGCAGCTCAGCCATCCACAATGAATACAGATGCAAGTCGCGCCCGGCTTGGAGTTCTTTTGTCGTTGCACGGAAATCAATCGCCAAAGCAAATTGTTCGGGCCGCTTATCGTCATTCACTGCGTCTCAAACGTGACGAAACAAATCAACATAGCGAGATCGATCACCGTCGGCCTGGTGGAGATTTTTCATTGTGATACAAACTGCAGCGCAGTAAATGCGTTCTAATAAAAAACCAATGGCTGCAACCATGGAGTGAAGAACACGGGGTCCATTTATGTTAAAGCAGGCAAATCGCTGGGAATCGCCAAACAAACCGATGCTCGTTGCCGCCGGTGGCTCTTCCAGTGGTGCAACGCCTCGTCCTGTTTATGTGCCTATTTATGTGCCTACTTTTCGGCATGAGGTAATCGCGCCCTCTCGCTTCAATCGCATGGCGGAGAGCATTGTCTTTCACATCTTCTTCATCCTGTTGTTGATTACTGTCGGCAAGCTGGTTCCGAAGCCAACTGTACAGCCGTTGATCACTACTAAGGCCACCCCTTTAATTGCTCCCTATGCGCCGCGCGCCGTGCCGAAGATTACTGCGCCTCCTCCGAAAGTGCTGGCCCGGCTTACACCGCCTACGCCACCTAAGTTAGTCGCGCCGGAGCCGCCGAAAGTAGAGCCACCCAAGGTTGAGCCAAAGCCCGAGCCTAAGCCTGTGGAAGTTGCCAAGGCTCCGGAGCCGCCGGTTCCAGTTCCGGCGCCTAAAAAGAAAGAGGTCGTCACTGACACTTTTGCTCCGGCAGCGGAAGTGATCAAGCCGGTTGAACCAAAAAAGAAAGAAGTTTTAACGAATACCTTCGCTTCAGGCAGCTCGGAGCCGGCGACGGTGCACAAGCCTTCGCGCGAAGTCCAGACGGGCGGATTTGGAGATCCTAATGGCTTGCCTGGCGTCTCCGACCACAAAGCGAAACTTACCGTAGCTAGTGTTGGCTCCTTTGATCTGCCCTCGGGCGCTGGACAAGGCAATGGAACTGGTGGCACTCACGGCGTGCGCGGGACGATAGCAAGCGCCGGTTTTGGTGATGGCGTTGCCGGTCCTGGCTCCGGCGATCATGGACGCCGGGGAACTGTGACCCAGGGAGGGTTCGGTGAAGTTACTTCCGGCGGCAGCGGCAGTGGGCCTCGGGTACGTGCTGAAGCCAAGCCAGCAGAAACACCGGTAGAAATCCAATTCAAGCCCCGTCCCACTTACACCGACGAAGCACGGAAGCTTGGTGTTGAGGGCGAGGTACTTCTTGAAGTCCTGTTCGGAGCTGCCGGCGACATCAGGGTTCAGCGGGTCGTGCGCGGCTTGGGGCATGGCCTGGATGAATCGGCACAACGTGCCGCACAGCAAGTTCGTTTCACGCCCGCCAAGCGCGATGGTCGTCCTTACGATTCCGTGGCTATGGTGCACATTGTTTTTCAATTGGCTCAATAAAGTTTCAAGAATCCCTGGAGGGAGTCATGCGGTCTTTCTACAAGTTTTTCATATTGTTCATGGCATTGACGATGGGCGCGGCATTGATGACTGCGTCGGATCATAAAGACAAGGATAAGGACAAATCCAAGGCCAAAGCGGGCGATTCCGCCAAGGACAATGACCAGTCGTCTGCCAACGACGCGGTGACGGACCGGATCTTCTATTCGGAAGCCAAGCTGGTCGAGAATATGCACAAGTATGCTCCCCTAGTGGAAACCTATATCCAAAATCTGAAGCCCGACAAAGAGCTGGGGAGTGTGCCTGAGAGCGACAAATATTTCTTGGGCCGCCTGATTTTGAGCGAAAAAGGCCTCGGCGAAAAGAGGTTTGAGCGCCGCGACCGCCCTGGGTTCTTCAGCCGTGTACTCGACCGCTTGAATAGCTTTTACAAGATGAACTATCTCTCCTTGGGATTCATGCAGCTAGTATTCCTGAATGACAGGTTCGATAAAGACAACTACGAGTTGAAATATCTCCGGCAGCAATTCCTCGGAGATGTACGCACCTTGGTTTTCGATGTGGTGCCCAAAAAACACGTCAAGGGTCCGCATTTCCTGGGACGTATATGGGTTGAGGACCAGGACTACAACATCATTCGCTTCAATGGCACCTATGAGCCGCGCACCAAACTTAATGCTTTCTTCCACTTCGATAGCTGGCGGGTGAACATGCAGCCGGGATTGTGGCTGCCCGCCTATGTCTATACTGAAGAATCCGACTCTAAGTACGCTGTAGCCCGCACTCTCAACATGAAAGGTCAAACGCGTCTCTGGGCTTATGATCTCAAGCATTCAGGACTGCAAACCGAATTGACGAACCTCCAGATTGACTCGGTGAAAGACAACTCTGATAGCAGTGGCGTGGGAAATAACGAGATCGTTCCTGTTCAGAGCCAGCACAAATGGGAGCGTGAAGCCGAAGACAACGTGCTGGACCGCATGGAAAGAGCCGGCGTTCTGGCGCCCGATGGAGAGGTCTCCAAGGTATTACAAACCGTGGTCAACAACCTGGAGATCACCAACAATCTCAACATTGAGCCTGACGTTCGCTGCCGCGTCCTGCTCACCACTCCGCTTGAATCATTTACTGTGGGACACACGATCGTGATAAGCCGTGGCCTTCTCGATGTCCTGCCCGATGAGAGTTCGCTGGCCATGGTCCTGTCGCGTGAACTGGCTCATATCTCCCTGGGCCATCGCCTGAATACCAAATATGCCTTCAGCGATCGCATGATCTTCCCTGATGAAGAGGTCTTTCGCCAGATCGGGATCAAGGATAAAGAAAGCGAAGAAGTCGAAGCCGATCAAAAAGCTGCGGAGCTTCTCCAGAATTCTCCGTACAAAGACAAGCTGGCTAGCGCCGGACTCTTCCTGCGCGCCCTCGAGACCCGTTCCCAGCAATTGACATGGCTGATTAGCCCACATTTCGGCAATCGCATGGCAAGGAATAGTAGCCATATACGGATGCCGGGCCTGGCGGCATCGGCCCCTGAATTAGAAGCCCGCAACATCAACCAGTTAGCGGCCTTACCTCTAGGCAGCCGAATCAAGCTCGATCCCTGGGATGATCGCGTAGAAATGCAAAAAAGCAAACCCGTAGCTTTGCTCTCGGTCCGCGACAAAATGTCATTCGAAGTAACGCCCATGTTCCCCAATCTGATTCGCTTCAACGGAGTTACAGGAGAGGTAGCTACTAAGCAGGGGAACAAATAGCTGCCAGCTTCTGGCTGCTGGCTTCTAGCCAGTAAGTTAAAGTCGATAGGTTTATGGCGGGCGCAGGTTCAAGGCTTACGTACCCCAGCCTTGCACCTGCGGAGCGGGCTTCAAGCTGCTGGCGATAGAGGGCTACCATGGGCAAGTCAACGGCTGAGCAGGACGGCATGACCTGGGTGACAATCACGCCTTCCGCGGACGCTCCGGCTTCCCGGATCAGGTCATCCGTATCTACGAAGGAAACGGAGAGAAACACTGGATTCCAGCTTCGCTCGCGGCTCTTATGCAACATGGCCGCGACGGGCCCATAAGGCCCCACCAGCACTACGGCTTGCGGATCTGCAGCCTGCACTACCTTTACGGCGGACTCCACCTGGGTGGTATTCCGCGGATAATTGGCGGTGACGGCCGGCGTGGCCGCATGCCGCTTGAGAGCGATCTTTACGCCCTCGAGCACGGCGGCGCCAAAAGCATCGTTCGGATAAATTACCGCAAGTTTGCGGATGCCCACCGCCCACAGCTTGTCCACTTGCGCGCGCGTTTCATCGTAGTACGATGCGCGTACGTTCATTACGTAGTGGTGAAAAGGGCTATATAAAAGTTCAGCTCCGGTAAACAGGCCTACCAGCGGCAAGTGACTGGCTTCAGCCATGGGAACGTAGCGGGCAGCCGTTGGCGTGCCGACAAAAAAAGCGCCGGCAAAGACATGATCGTTTTGCAGATTGGCAAAGCAGGATGTCGTCATGGCCGGATCATAGCAGCCTGTGGTGAAAGTCTAGATTCCAACGATAGAAAATATTGAAAAATCCACAAGGTCCGTTTGTAGAATGCGGCCATGGCAATGGGAACTCGGCAACAGCGGACCCGACAAACCGATATGTGGATTGCGCACACGC
>DASZFK010000087.1:0-1854 GCA_035939855.1 Candidatus Angelobacter sp. | reverse complement strand
GGTCTCCACCCGTACATTCTTGAAGTCGGCAGTCATGGCTTCCAGCATGAGCAGCCTCTCGGACAAGTTGAACAGCGGGGCCTTCTCCGCATTGCGCAGAATCGCCACCACCAACTCATCAAAGATCTTGCTGCCCCGCTCGATCAAATCCAGGTGCCCGTTGGTCGGCGGATCGAAGGAGCCGGGATACATTGCGATGACTTTTTTCAAAAAGCCTCTTTCACGCATTGCAGCTTTGGTAAAGGAGGATTCTATGCGTACGGCGAAGGCGATGGCAATGCCTGTTCGCCGGGCCTTGATGTTTGGCGTCGCTGAACCTGCCGAAGCTGGTCCATTAGTACAGGTAATCGTCCCGTCAGTTACCCCGTCTTCTGATATAGCACAATGGTGGTAGTTCGTAACTTGTCACGGGGGCGTCTGGAAACTAGCCTGATACGTGATGTCACCAGTCTCTCTGCTGTTCTCCTCTGACGAGGAAACGTCGCGCCGGTTGGTTCAGGCTCTAAGAGAACTCGAGCTCGAGATTGAGCCCTGCCCTGACATCTTTACCGCCGTCGAATGGCTTACCAGCCGAAGTTTTGACGTCATTGTGGCCGACTGGGACAGTGGCCCGGAAGCGGCATTTCTGCTCAAAAATGCTCGTGAACTGAAGTTGAATAAGGCAGCCTTCACCCTGGCCCTCACTAGTGGGAAATCGAACCCTGCGGCTGAAGAAGATGGTCCCGATCTTGTCTTGACCAAACCCCTGGAACCCGATCAGGTGAAGTATGCGGTGCTGAGCAACGATCGTTTTTTAGGTTGCATGAAGGCGTGGATCGCGAGGGGCGATTTTGCCCAAACTCAGGGAACCACTCATGCGGTCGCAAAAGTACAGAATGTTGTAAGAGCAGAAAATGTTGAGCGGCGGCCGGTTTCAGAACAGCCCTCCCCAGAGCCACTGGCCGCCCGCTTGCCTGAACCCTCCCCGGACCCCGGCTACTCCCGTGGCGGCCTTTCCGCGCCACTCCATCTCACATTTGCCACTTTTGACCGGCGATTATTCCGGTCCCTCGACCAGCAGAATCATCTTGAGCTCGTATCTGGCAAGGTTAAAAGATACCGCCGCCATCGATTCTTCTGGGGAGCTTTCCTGACCGTAGCGTTCCTTTCGTTGGGCTACACCTTTGGCCAGCCTTTGCGAGTTCAGAGTGTGTTTGCCAGCGTGGCCACTGCTTATAAAGCTCTTGAAATGAGATCAGCCAAGTTACAGTCGTCTGAAGACGAGACGGACTCGGACTCCGCATTGGCCCAAGCCGCAGCTTCGCGCCGGGCTGGTTCTGGCAGATATCCGTCATCGAGATTACGCGCGGTCCCCCTTCAAACGGTGATCCCGTCCGACGAAGTTCCGGCACCCACCGAAGAAGTCCTGGACGCCAATGCCCGCCTGAATCAGGACCGTCTACCGACAGCCGCGTCGCCGATGCTAATCCCGGACAGCTTAAAATTGCCGCCGCCGGGGGCGGCTACGGTTCGAACTGTGAGCGTGAAGCGGCCGCCATCTCTACTCAGCCAGATGGAGCCGGTAAGCCTGCCCGAAGATTTGTCCCAGGGGCTGCTGTTGCAGAAAGTCGCACCCAGCTATCCAGAAAAAGCTTTGAAAGCCGGTCTGCAAGGCGCCGTAGTTCTGCAGGCCTGGATTGACAAAGACGGTAGCATCCGGGACCTGAAACTCGTGGATGGCTCCCTGCTGCTTGGCCAGGCTGCCGTCAAGGCGGTTAAGCAATGGCGGTACAAACCCTACGTGCGGAATGGTGTAGCCGTCGAAGCTGAGACCTATGTCACGGTGAATTTCAGATTGCCTTAGAGGTTTTCCCT
>DASZFK010000086.1:0-4635 GCA_035939855.1 Candidatus Angelobacter sp. | reverse complement strand
ATTCTCGGGGTCCTTCACTCCGCGCCCATGATTTTCTCAAGCTAAGCTTTTTCGCGGCGCTGCGCTCAGGATGACAGGGTGAGAGGGGATCACAGAACAGAAAGATACTCTAAAGTAAGTGACATTAGGCTAAAGCCCGATTGATTTTTAGCCTCTTACGGCACGGCTAAAGCTCCTTCGGCGCACCTCAAGACAAGCTATGTCCTGATACCTTCAAAGGCTAAAGCCGTTGAATTTCCGCAAGCTCTAAAGTCATGCCCTAATACCTTCAGATGCTAAAGCATTGAAACACGCTCTAGATTCACTTTAGCGAGCCAGCCACGCTCTCATGCTTCGCGTTACCAGATCGGCTGCGTCTTGTTGCACGAAATGGCCTGCATCGGGAATCGTCACCAGGGTGAGGTCTTTGCCCATCCAGTCCCATGTATTGTTGAGCGCATCGGAGAGCAACGCCGGGTCTCTCAATCCGTGGATCATCAATACTGGCATCTGAGTCTTGACCACTGGCGACGGGTCTTCCTGGTAGGGTTGCCGTGGGAAGTTGCGTTTGTAATAGGAGAGCATGGCTTTCACGTCGGAACGCTTGAATGCTTCCACGTATTTGGGCTTGGCTTCAGCATCGGTGACCCAAAATGCCAACATCTCCGGCTTGACGAGATTTTCTGAACCCTCTTTCTGAAAGTTTCGGGCGTACTCGCTGGCCGCCTGTTGCTTGGGATTGTGGGCCAGTTCGCGTCCAATGCCGCGCGGATGCGGCAGGTTCAGAATAATGAGCCGATCGACGTATTGTGGTGCATTCAAGGCAAGCTGCCAGGCAACTAAGCCTCCCCAATCGTGACCGACGATGATTGCCTTGTCCTTGCCCAGATGCTTGATGACGGCAATTACATCACCCACCAGCAAGCGAACGTCGTAATTCTCCACGCCCTCGGGTTTGTCGCTGAGGTTGTAGCCGCGCTGGTCGATGGCGACACACTGGTACTTGTCTGACAGACCTTCCATTTGATGCCGCCAGGTGTACCAGAAATCGGGGAAGCCATGGATCATCACAATAAGAGGTCCGCTGCCAATGGAGGCATAGTGAATCTTGACGCCGTTGGAGTCGGCGTAGCCTTGCTTCACGCGCGACTCTAAATCAGAGGCGGAGGCTATAACCGTCACAAGGCACAGGCACAGCAGAACCACTTTGGCGCGAATCATTTCTGTCTCCTTTGGGTTTTATCGAGTATAGACGAATTGCGTAATTGGGTCGTGCAAGATTGGGTAAGTGGGTAATTCAAGATTGGGTAAGTGGGTAATTTGGTAAGTGGGTAATTTGAAACCTGCCGCGATGAATACTTGCATGCCTGGATATTGCATTTGAGCCGTTAAGAATGTGCATTGCCAAATTGACTATTTGCTCAATTCCTCAATTACCCAATTACCGAGTTACCCACTTACCCAATCTAAAAAACCTGCACCCCGCCGGTCGCAAAACGCTCTAAATAAACGTCCTTATTTTCTTTTGCAATATCCTTGCCCCCTTATTCGTCTTCAGTGGAGATGAAGGAGACCTTGGTCCTGGAGCGCATGACCGGCGAGCAAAACCTGCGGATCACCGAAACGGTGGAGCGCGAGCAGGCCCGCCTTCGCAATTTTATTCGACGGCGAGTGCCGGACCGGGGTGATGCCGAGGACATCTTGCAGGAAGTTTTTTATGAGTTTGTGGAAGCTTATCGAGTGATGAAGCCGATCGAGCGGGTTGGAGCATGGCTGTTCCAGGTGGCTCGTAATCGAATTATCGATCGCTTCCGCAGGAAGAAACTGGATTCGATCAGCGAACCGGTGTCGGTGGCGGATGATGGCGAGGCACTCCTGGTGGAAGACCTGCTTCCCTCCCCTGACGCCGGGCCGGAAGCAGTCTTCGCGCGCAACGTCTTGATTGAGGAGTTGGAACATGCCCTGGCAGAGCTTCCTCCAGAGCAGCGGCAGGTGTTCATGGCCCACGAGATTGAAGGACGCAGCTTTAAAGAGATTGCGGCTGAGACCGGAGTGAGCATGAATACCCTGCTTTCACGTAAACGTTACGCCGTGCTGCATTTGCGCCGCAGGCTCGAAACGATTCGCGGCGAATTTACTAAAGATTAGAACGAGAAGGACGATGACATGATGAGAAATTCGATAGCACGCGGAATTGGTATTGCGCTCATGGTGATGATTGCCTGTGTAGTGATGGGCTTCATCGTCATGGGCCTTTGGAATTGGCTGATGCCGCCGCTCTTCGGTTTGCGGGTAATCACCTTTTGGCAGGCCCTCGGACTGCTTCTTCTAAGCAAGCTGCTCTTCGGCGGATTCCGCGGCGGGCGAGGATATCGCGGCCGCCGTAGCCGGAACATGCGAGACCGTTGGAAGCAGATGACGCCCGAACAACGTGAGCAATTCCGCAAAGGCATGCAGGGCTGGTGCAGTTCGTTCAGGGCGCCGGCCGAGGAAAGGAAAGTAGGTGAATCATGATCCGGCTGTTCGCGATCTTCTTGATGGCGACCTTTTCCATCGCTGTTCGCGCCCAAGATGTTCCATTGGAGAGTTGCCGCCAGTTGCCGATTGTGAAAGTCACCGTGACAAAGCGCCAGTTCCAATTCCTGTTGGACACCGGAGCGGCCTCCACCATGCTCAATTGGAAATCCTTTTCCTCCGCGGACGCCACTGAAGTCACGATGGAATCCTGGACCGGCAGTTCCGCCACTCGCGGACGCCAGGTTACCCTTCGTGATCTCACCATTGGCGAGCAAACCCTGGCCAATCTGAAGCTGCTGGCCATCGACCTGACTCCTCTTGAACGATCGTGTCAGAAGCGCGTCGATGGAGTATTGGGCGCCGACCTGATTGAAAAATTCGGCCTCACCATCGATCTTAAGAACCATGTTGTCACGCTGCGTGGCAACCCCAAAGCCGGGGAATCAGACCTCCATCAACTGCAACAGCACCTCGCTCTTTGTGAGGAGGCCTTTAACCGTTCCGATGAAAAGACCTTCGAACAATGCCTGGATCCCGATGTCCTCTTCCTCACGTCTCACGGCGACTTCCGGGGACGCAAAGCGGTGATGAAACATTTGAAAGAGACCTATTTTGGCCAGGATCCGCCTGTTTCCATTTCCATCACTCCCCTGGCCCATCAGGCGATTGGCTCGGTCATCTGGATCGAATATGACATGTCGATAAATTTCCATGGTCAACTGATGCGATCTAAAGGCACGGCCCTTTACCAGAAGTCTGGAGAAAAGTGGCTCATGTCGAATATGAATAATTCCGTTCCGGAAGCGATGAAGTAATCGGGAGATCGGGTGATCGGGACATCGGGTGATCGGAAGGCTTGGCCTTTGTCTTAACCGATCTAAAACAAACGCAACTTTTTCTTTACTTAGGGTTCAAAATCAGTGACTTCTCTTTCAAGGGGAAGAAGAGTTCCATCGGAGATTAAAAACATGAACATCAAGCTGAACCTGGCCCTCGCGACTGCACTGGCTTTCAGTCCGGTTGCGTTTGCCCAGACCACTCCCAGCAACCAGGGGACACAGAACAACGATATCCAAAACGACAAAAAAGACATCCAACAAGACAAGCAAGCACTGCAGCAACAGAAACAGCAATACCAACAGGATGAGCAAAAGTTAGCCAGCGACCGCAAAAACCATGCCAGCAAATCCCAACTCCAGGCTGACAGAGCTCAGATCAAGAAAGACCGCGAACAGATCAAAAAGACCCAAGCCGATCTACGCAAAGACAAGAAAGATGTCAATCGTGATCACCGGCATCGGCATCGCCGCGCGGCGTAGTCCTTAGAATATCGAGTGGCGAACTCGGGGCCGCGTATTAAGTCATTCGGCAGTTAGCGTATACTCTAGGGAGTTGGGTGGTGTAAACCCATGACATTGGATGTCAGACCCGAAATTGCCGAACAACTTAAAACTATCGCCGCTGCACAGGGATTATCGGTCGAAGCTTTTCTACAGCAACTCATCGATAGGGAGCTTTCGGCGCAGGCTGAACAGGATATATCCCCTGAAGGCAATGGGATGGTTTGGGAAAATGGTGTACTCGTTTATCGCACCGGCAATCCGCTACCGGCCCACATCGTTGACAATGCCATTCGTCGCTCACGCGAAGAGAGATCCCGGCATGTTTTGGGCGATCTTCCTTGAAATGGTTTTTTGACACGTCCGTTTTGATTCCAGTTTTCTACGCCGATCATCCGCACCATGCTGCCAGCATGAAAGCGTATCTTTCCGCTGGAAAGGATGATTTTTATGCGCTACGCACTCTAGCAGAAATCTATTCAACCTTAACCGGACTGCCCATTCGCCCCCGTATAAGTGGGACAGACGGTATCAAGTTCATTAGACAGATTCGCGACAAGTTAACTGTAGTCCTCCTAACCGAGCAGGAATATGTCTCAGCGTTAGAGAAGATTTCGCACACAATTGTGGGCGCTGCCGTCTACGATGCGCTCATTGCGCAGTGCGCAATGAAATGCGATGCAGACGTTCTGCTCACATGGAATGTACGCGATTTTGTCCGGTTTGGCCCTGACGTCTCGAAAATCATCAAGACGCCTCTCGAATTGTAAGCTGGATGCAGTAGCTATTATCATCTCTA
>DASZFK010000085.1:0-3615 GCA_035939855.1 Candidatus Angelobacter sp. | reverse complement strand
TGCCATTCGCCCGAAAAGTGTTCCTGTTCCGCCGGGCCAAGATCGCGGAGCTTAAGCTTTTCAACCCGCTTCGCACGGTCCACCAACTTCGATTCGGCTTTTCGCTCAGACCCATGTTTTTGTACCGCACGCTCGTACTCCGGTCCAAAACGCTGGCGCAGACCTGCGGTGGCGGCTCTGCGTCTTCGCCTGTACAGCCATGTGATCGCTATGAGGACTACAATCACCACCACTGCGAGCACAATCAGTTTAGGATTCATCAGTTCTTGCAGATTCATGTGAAATCTCCTTGCGTAACCTCAAGTATTGCATCTATGCGGGTTGAAAACTGCTCAGAATTGGTCATAGCGCATATCAGCTATGAACCAACGGGCAGAAGGCGAGTTGGCGGGCATCCCAGTCACCCGAATGCCGTTCTTAATGGTGTATAAAGTTCGCCGTCCGTCAGCTTTTGGGTATTGGCAAGCCGCATATCCGGAGCTTTGGGATAGAGATTCGTGCGCATTACGGGAATTGCAACATCTGAACTGTTACGGATATTTTTAAGAGAACGGGCTTGCTTTAATACAAGTACCTTAAGTCCTCTTGCGTAAGATGTGGTGCGCTGATCATCCAGCATTTGTGGGCTGCCTCGGCGATGGCTAAGTACTTATCTTCTGTCCCTCCGGCCACAAGCACACCGCATTGAAGACAATAGGACTCAATGATTGCGGTGTTTCCAGGATGGACTTGGCGCGCAAACGGGATAAGTTGACTTGTGGGCATTATGTACCTCTTTATCCGGAGTGAAAAGAACACTTCCAAATAGAAGTGGGCCGGTGCCTTAAGCTGGGAAGAGAATACCCTGAAGGAAGGAGAATAACCTGTTCACTTTTGCACAGTAGCGACTTCATAGCCTGGAGATATCGAACAGGTTGACTTCCGCCCGGGCGGCCACTATGGTGATAACTGTTCCCATCGGTTCTCTACACTTCACTTTTCGTGCCGACATTTGCCCCAGCCCGATGGATGCGATTGTGGTTGAAGTCGTTTGGCCCGGGCATTATCACAGGAGCTGCCGATGATGACCCTTCAGGCATCGCCACATATTCGGTTGCCGGCGCACAACTTGGAACCAAGCTTCTCTGGACTGCGCTTCTGACCTGGCCACTGATGGCCGCAGTCCAAATGATGTGTGCGCGAATCGGAATGGTGACCGGACAGGGCTTGGCTGGCAATCTCAAGCAGCGATTTCCAGCTTGGCTGCTATGGGCTTTCATCGTGGCCCTGCTCGTGGCAAACACTATCAATATCGGGTCGGACTTAGCCGGAATGGCGGATGCCGCTGAAATGCTGTCCGGGATCAATTCCCGCTTTCTGGTGGTAGCTTTCGCATGCCTGATTTCGTGGGCGACGATTCGCCTCCGCTATCACCAGCTAGCCAACGTGCTGAAGTGGTTGGTGCTGGTGCTCTTTGCCTACCCGATCACGGCGTTTGTAGTGGGGGCAGACTGGGGCCGCGTGGCGCACGATACATTCATACCCTCGCTACCCCACACCAGGGAAGAATGGTCGATGCTGGTTGCGATCCTTGGCACCACGATCAGTCCGTATTTGTTTTTTTGGCAGGCGAGCGAGGAAGTGGAAGAAGAAAAAGCCGCCGGCCTCAATACGCTCGCGGAACGGAGAGGCGCAACGTCTCAAGAGCTTCAGATGAGGCGAATCGATGTAGGCGTGGGCACGTTTTTCTCAAACCTGGTGATGTTTTTTATCATTCTAACGACTGCCATTACCCTCAACCGCCACGGTCTCACCCACATTGAGACTTCTCGCCAGGCAGCCGAAGCCCTCCGGCCGCTGGCCGGCAAGTTCGCTGCGACACTCTTTACCGTGGGCATTGTCGGTGTCGGATTCCTTGCTATCCCGACGCTCGCGGGATCAGCAGCCTACGCATTCGCGGAAACGCTGGGGTGGCGCCAGGGGCTGGACAAGAAGTTAAAGCAGGCACGTTCGTTTTATGCCGTCATTCTGCTTTCGACCGGAGTGGGCGTCGGCCTGAACTTCGCAGGCATCAATCCAGTAAAGGCGCTCTACTGGACTGCGGTCATCAATGGATTGTTGGCTCCCTTTGTTCTGGTGGCAATCCTGGTGGTCACAGCCGACAAGAAACTGATGCAGGGCCAGCCGAGTTCACGCCTGGGATGGATCGTCGTGGCGATTACTACAGTGGCAATGTTCGTTGCAGGCATAGCCATGTTTGTTGTGTAGAAATGTCTCCTCGCCCAGGCTCTCATTCTACTTTGAATTGCGTGGCCCCATGACCATCTTGGCAGAGGTCATGGCTGGCGAATTGGGCCATGTTCGCCCCTGTACTAAAAAAATGCAAAAACTGTTCAATTTTGTACAGAATTGCCATTCCCGGGCAAAAGACAATATTTTGTTCCTGCCAGATTCAGGGTAGAGACAAATTGAACGGAGAAAAATTATGACCACCAGCAAGAATGTAAAGCCGGTCCCCGCCGATGTCCAAACTACCGTAGCAACTGACTTAACTGAGCGCGTTCGCACGCTGGCATACATCCTCTACGAGCAGAGAGGCAGCCAAGATGGCTATGCAGAGCAAGATTGGTTGCAAGCCGAAGCCGAGATCTTAGGGTTAGAGAAAACATTCAAAGCGGCCGCCTAGGCAAACTAATCCAGATTGTTAAAGCGGACCTACTCTGGCTTTCCTGGCTTAGCTTGGTCCAAATCCACGAACTACGGCAAGCAGCCAAGGCCGAGTGATCCATGTCACTCATGCCTTCGCTGCAGCCCATGTTATCGCATGGGGTCCGCCACTACGGCTACGGGTATATCAACTTGAAACGGCGCTAGTTTCTGCGCCAACGAGAGTATCCCCAGCCTCCACCACCCAGCAGAAATACCAACACAAGAACAATCAATATGGTTTCCATGTTACCCCCATCTGTAATAGGAAGCTGGACTGGCCTCTATAAATGGTCGTCTCACTTCCATATATGAAGCATGACAGAAGCGAAGAGAGATGTCTGTTCACTTTAGACCACTCTCAAGTCAGCCAATGTCTTCCGTAAAAACGGCTGGGGCATCCGCTGAAACCTGCCGATGGGCGCATGTTCAATATTGAGCATTTTCTTTATGTGAAATGTTGCATCATGAATCCAGGCAGATTGCATGAACCGATAATTCGGAAATTGAGTTGCAGAATTACGGGGGTTTGCTGAACGTGTAGAACAGATCTGTGGGTCATGATTCGATGTCCACTAAATCCAAAATACGAATACTGGTGGTCGAGGATGACGCCACCGTCCGTCTGACAATTTCCAAAGTGCTTGAAGCAGCAGGCTACGACGTCTCCGCTGCAACTGACGGCTTTGACGCTCTCTTGCATCTACAGCAGGCGATCCCGGACTTGATACTTTCGGACCTTAACATGCCTCAAATGTCGGGATTCGAATTGCTGTCTGTTGTGCGACGTAGATTTCCGCAGATTTTGGTCGTGGCCTCCAGTGGCGCCTACGATTCCAGCGCGATCCCTGATGGAGTCATCGCTGACGCTTTCTACGCTAAAGGTCAAGAAAGTGCGCCCAAACTCCTGGAGATTATCGCCGGCCTGAT
>DASZFK010000084.1:0-5055 GCA_035939855.1 Candidatus Angelobacter sp. | reverse complement strand
AGTCGTGAGTGTGATGATGACTGCGGGCATGGCGGAACACAAATCGGCAACCTTGCAGTTCACGATCGTTAAAGATGAGAACGGGAAGCCGGTGCGCAACGCCGAGATCGTGCTGCATGGCGTGGACAAGCATGGCAAGCAGAAATCCGACGGACTGGAGCTGAAGACTCACGAGGACGGCAAAGCCGAAATCAGCGGCATTCCCTTTGGAAAAATTCGGGTGCAGGTGATTGCCCACGGTTTACGCACCTTTGGAGAAGACTACGACATCAACCGGCCCACGCACGAAATAACCATTAAAATGCAGAAACCCCAGGACCAATACACAATTTATAAGTAGCAGTCGTCAGCCATTAGCCTTTAGCCATTGGCCTTTAGTGGTTAGCCCGTTAGCTTTTCGTGGTTTGCAGGCGTCTTAGAATGCCTTTCTGCAATATTTACTTGGGGGTCACTTGAAAGAAAACCAAACACAAACGCCGTTCATGGAACCGGCAGCAGAGTTAGAGCATCTGGCGCTGGCCGCCAGGATTTCGGGCATCGAGGCTGAGATCGTGCTTCCGCAGAAGCGCGAAATTGCAACTCGCGGGATGAGGCTCCACTACCTGGACTGGGGTAATGCCGGTCGCCGGCCCATCGTCTTTCTTCATGGCGCCGCCCTCAATGCGCACACCTGGGACGTGGTGTGCCTCGCATTGCGGCAGCAATATCATTGCTTCGCGCTCGACCAGCGGGGACACGGGGAAAGCGCGTGGGCCGAGGATGGAGACTATAGCGGCGATGCTCATCGTGGGGATATCGAAGCCCTGGTCGATCATTTGGGGATCGATCAGTTTGTGCTGGTAGGCCACTCCATGGGCGGTTTTAATGCTTTTAACTACGCGTTCCATCACAGCCATCGTCTCGCGGCCCTGGCGCTGGTCGATGCCGGACCGACCATGTTAACAAGGGGCGCCCGCCGAATCTTTGACTTTGTCAAAGAAACTGCCGAGATGGACTCCCTGGAACACGTCATACAGAAAGCCATTGAGTTCAACCCGCGCCGCGATCCTCGGCTGTTACGGCATAGCCTGCTGCACAATTTTCGCCAAAACCCCAACGGGAAGTGGACGAGGAAAACCGATCTGCAGATGTTCCGCGGCAACAAAAACAGGGAACAGGACCGCGATCGACTGCTAGAGCGCTTCCGCCAGGCAGCGCTTATAAGTTGCCCGACGCTCGTCGTGCAGGGAAGCTTGAGCGAGGTATTCACCAGCGAAGATGCACAAAAGCTGGCTGAAGAGTTCCCTAATGGACATTATGGACAAGTGGGAGATGCCGGACATACGGTGCAGGGCGACAATCCCCGCGTCTTCGCCGAAGTCCTTTCGCAATTCCTGGATAGAGTTCTGGGGGACCAAGGCGAAAAGGCACGGGCAAAGGTGAAGAGCGCTGATTAAAATCAAAACCAAAACCCAACACGGAGACACTGAGACACGGAGAAGATCAAAACCAATAGTTGACCGCAGAAGTCGCAGAGAGCGCAGAGAAAACGCAGAGAAGAATTGACTTGATCTAATGATGATTTGGTGGCCCATAACAATTGCGAAAGAACACCATGCGAGAGATCGATATTTCTGAATTCAAAGCCAATTGCGGGACCTTGCTTGAGGAACTTAGCAAGACTAAAGAGCCAATCCTAATCACGCTCCATGGCAAGGCTGTCGCTGAAGTGGTACCGCCGTCTCCTGTGAGAGAAAGAAGAAAGCTTTTAGGCGCCACGGCCGACAGCTTTGATATTTTGGATAACGATATCGTTGGCCCGATTATTGATTTCAAGGAAATGAGGGGCTTTCGCGATTGATCAACCCGCTCGTAGATAATGAACCTCACTGAGTGCGCGTAGCCGTTCGGCTGCTGCTTCTGGGGTCAGGTCGCGCTGGGGAGTTCCGAGCATTTCATATCCGACCATGAATTTGGGAATGGTGGCGGAGCGAAGGAGCGGCGGATAGTAGTGGGCGTGAAAGTGCCACTCCGGGTGGGGTTGTCCATCGGTTGGGCCCTGATGAAACCCCATCGTATAAGGGAATGGAACCTCAAACAGGTTGTCATAGCGAATCGACAGGCGGCGCAGAATTTCCGCCAGTGAGTCTTTTTCCTGCGGCGTGAGATCATCCATTGCGCCTAGATGCCGGGTGCTCAGCAGCATGACTTCAAAAGGCCAAATTGCCCAAAAGGGCACGAGTACTGCGAAATCCTGGTTGCGGCATACGATGCGTTCTCCGCATTTCAATTCCAGTTCCAGGTAGCTGCACAACATGCATGAGCCGTGTTGTTCCTGGTATTCGAACTGCGAGAGTTGCTCCTTCGCGGCCTGGTTCGGAAGGTTGGCGGTGGCCCAAATCTGGCAATGCGGATGCGGGTTGCTGGCGCCCATGATCTCTCCACGGTTCTCAAAAATCTGGACATGGTTGATCCAGGGAATCGCGGCCAACTCGCGATACTGTTCGACCCAGGCATCTACAACCTTGCGAATCTGCGATTCAGTCATGAGGGCTAGCGTAAGGTCGTGCTGCTCATTGAAGCATAAAACGCGGCAGATTCCACGTTCGCTCTCGGCCACCAACAGCCCATGGTTCGTGACATCGCGAAACAGGGCATCGGGAAGCAGTCCGGCAAAATCATTGTCAAAGACAAAAGTTGAGCTGTAGTTGGGGTTGCGAGCTCCACCGGCGCGTGCATTGCCGGGGCAGAGATAGCATTCGGGGTCGTAGGCAAGTTCAACCGGAGCGGGTGGTGTTTCTATCTTGCCACGCCAAGGCCGTTTCGTTCGGTGAGGAGAGACCACCACCCACTCACGGGTGAGTGGATTGAAACGGCGATGTGGAGATTCAAACATTGGAATTAAAGCTCTTAGCTTTTAGCCGTTTGCTCTTAGCAAAAGCCCAACACGTTCACTTAAGTTGACGATGTGTTTTTAACAGTATCCCTAAGTCTAAGCCAGCGCGTCCCAACGCGACGCTCCTTCGGATGCAGTTGAAACATAGATTTCCGGCAGAATTCCTGTCTGCTCCTGGTATTGGGTGGCGATTTGTTTTTGAAACGAATGGACGGCATCGACTGCCACAAGGTTGACTGTACAGCCTCCAAAACCGCCTCCGGTCATGCGCGCGCCATAGACTCCCTCCGTTTGATTGGCGAGATTCACCATCAAATCCAGTTCTGGACAGCTCACTTCATAATCATCTCTTAGGCTTTTATGGGAGGCAGCCATAAGAGATCCAAATTTCTCCAGGTTGCGCCTGTCTTGTTCCCGGCTGCATTGGTCCCATTGTTCAAGGACTGCCACAGCCGCGAGTACACGCTGGTTTTCGCTGACCACGTGCCGGCAGCGCCTGAGGATTTCGGAGGGAAGGGAATTGCCGAATCGTTCTAAATCGTTGGCTGTGACATCGCGCAGGGCTGTGATGCCAGGCTTCGCTCGTGAGAGCAAACGAACACCTTGCTCACATTGCGAGCGGCGAAGATTATATTCGCCGGCTGCGATGGCATGTCTTACCATGGTATTGCATATCACCAGACGAACATTCTCTGGAATGGACAGCAAACGGTGTTCCAGAGAGCGGCAGTCGAGCATCAGCAGGCGTCCGGATTTGCCGTGGCAGGCGATGAACTGGTCCATGATCCCGCAACGCGCTCCGACAAATTCATTTTCAGCGCGCTGACAGGCCAGGGCGAGTTGGTTATGATCGTCGCCGGCATTGGATCTGCCCAGGAACGCGAGTCCGGTAGCAACCTCCAAAGCGGCTGAGGAGCTGAGCCCTGAACCAATAGGAACTTCGCTGGAGACCAGGATCTTGGCGCCTTGCAGATGATGTCCTGAACGTTGCAGCATCACCGCCACACCCTGAACGTAGTCGCTCCAATCCCCCGTGGGCCGCTGTTGGTCGAGGTCAAAGCTGCGGTGTTCGTTCAAAGTCGCGGAATAAACGTCCACTCTGCGGCCCTTGGCTGCACATATTGCCACCCAGCAATAGAAATTGATGGCCACAGGCATCACAAATCCGTCGTTGTAGTCGGTGTGTTCGCCGATCAGGTTGATGCGTCCGGGGGCACGATAGAGAACGCAATTCTCCCCATAAAGGGAGCTAAACCGGTTGCGGATATCGCCGGGAGATTGGCAAGAGCTTACAGAAGTGACGCCCAGGTTCATCAGTGTTTGGAAGTAGCCCGGACAACAGCGTCATCCGCAGGCGATTCAGATGGACTATCAGCCAGGCGCTCGCCTCGACGGCCCAACAGGATCATTACCACGCCGAACACCAGCATGACGATGCCCCACCAAAAGTTGATGTTGATTCCCAGGGAGCGATCGTAGATGATTTTGTTGCCTGCCAACCCATACACTCCCAAGAGCAATCCGAAGACCAAGAAGAGCAGTCCTAAAGGCAAGCGGATATCGAGTTTCATGGCTTCTCCTGCTACAAGAAGATGATGTTCAACAACACAACGATGGCAAGCGCAATTACAGCCAAGATTTCAGGCCGTTGATACCAAGGCAGGTGTTGGCTTTGTGGACGTTCCGTCAAAGAATAAACCAGGCCCTTGAGCCGGCCTTCGTCATAAGGCCGCGTGAGCAGGCTCACCACGATAGTGACCGTGAAACAAGCTGTCCAGGCAAAGATCGCAGTCCAGAAATTTTGCGCCATCTCGCTCGGATAGTTATGCACAACGCGCCACCATCCGCCCTTGATTCCGATGCTTGCGCCCACCGGCAATGTGAGGGAATGGTGGAGCGCAGCGGTCAAAGTGCCGGCCAGCAACCCGGAAAAAGCTCCGTGGCCGGTCGTGCGTTTCCAGAACATGCCCAGCAGGAACGTAGCAAACAACGGAGCGTTCACGAAGGCAAATACCAACTGAAGCATGTCCATAATGTTGTTAAAGCTGTTGGCCATATAGGCCGCAGCAATGGACAAGGCAATGCCAAAGACGGTGGCCATGCGTCCCATCCAGAGGTAGTGCTGATCGCTGGCCTTGGGATTGATATAAGACTGGTAAATGTCGTAAGTCCAGACGGTG
>DASZFK010000083.1:0-5685 GCA_035939855.1 Candidatus Angelobacter sp. | reverse complement strand
TTGTTCTCTACCGCACTCTTGAATTCTGCGAGCGTCAAATGGTCAGGCGCATCCCTGGCGCTGTGGCGTTGCTGCTTCGTGCGAATTTCATTGAGCCGCTTTTGAGCTTCCTGCTTCCAGCCCGAATCTGCTTCAACGGTCAGCAATTCCTCCCAATCAGCAATGGCTCTGTTGTAAAGAAAGAGCCGCTCGTGGACGATGGCGCGGTTAAATAGGGCTGCCGGATCTTTCGGAGAGAGGCGCAACGCATCTCCCAGGTACTGCAAGGCAGACTCATAATCTGCCGGTGTATCCGTGGCCTCGGCTCGCTCAAAATGAGCAGTAGCAAGATCAACTAAAAGCTTCGAGGATTGCGGCTGAACGCGCAAGGCGTGTCCCAGCGTCTCAATGGCAGGCTGGAAATCCCAATTCAATAAATCTGCTTCGGCTTTTTGCCGCAGAAGATTCGGGTCCTCGGGATGCTGTTCCATACCTTTCTTGATCGCTGCTTCGGCTTCCAGCAGCGCGCCAGGACTGCTCATTTGAGACTGCTTTTGGCCCCGCTCCACGCGTACCGGACCGTAGCCTGCGCCTGGGATACGTAGTTCAACGGTGCGCTGTTGGGCATACGCCTGGCCTAGAAGGCGCTCGGTAGAACCAAACCCCTGGCGTAGAAACACCGCCAACGCAATTCCCAAAATCAAGACTGCCGCAGCCGCCCCATACGCCCATACCGGGAAGAGGAACATTGGCTTGCGCTTCTTTACGAACGGCACGGTGGTGGGAACAGATTCCGACTCAAGAATTTTGCGGCTCCTTGCAGCCATCTCAGCGGCCAGGCCCTTTTGCCGGGCGGGAACACTGGTTTTGAGAGATTGCTGGAGCCGTGGTTCAGGAGGAGCATTCGTCCCAACAATCTCCAACGCTTCTCTTAGCTGGGCAGAGCACGAGGAGCACGAGGCCGCGTGCTCCATAAGCCCGAGGGCATCATTGTTGGGCAATACTCCAGCGGCCACCTCAGCCCATGTCGAGGCGGCGGGACATTCGTTTCCGCCTATCTTGAATGGGTTTAGCTCCGCCATAATACCTCTGTATCTGTCGATTGCCCGGGCGCATTCTGCGCAACCGGCGAGATGGTAGGTAAACCGTTGATTCGAATGACCATCCTGCCCTCGACCCACTGGACGCAGAAGCTCGAAAATCTCGTCGAGCGTCAGGTGTGCATTCTCTTCGGTCACCGTCTCTCCACTAAATAAAGACAAAACTCGCTTTATTCCTTCGCGCTTCCTACAATATGTTGCCGCAATTGGCGGGTAAGCCGGAGCAGGCAGCTCTCAACTCCTTTTTCGCTGAGCTGTATGCTTGGAACTTCGGCAATGGCCTTGGCCGTGAATCCCTGCCGGTAATACAGCAAAAAGACCAGCTTATCCCGCTCTGTTTCCGTAATCCGCGAGACCAGTTCCTCGATCTCGCGCAGGAGTATACGGTCTTCTACAGAATCCTCCTTGGCCACGGTCTGCAAGGCTGTATCAAATTCCGCTTTACTTAACAGTTGAGAACCACGTTTGGTGGCGTGCCGGACTTTGAAATAGTCCATGGTTACGTTGTAAGCAACCGTCTTGAGAAAGCCGTAGATCGCGTCTTCAAACCGGCTCTCGAATTCACGCAGGCGCCGGAAATGCTCAGTACAGAGCTTCAGATAGGTTTCCTGCACCAGGTCATCCACCAGCCCAGGAGATACCTCGGTCCAACGCATGGCTGTACGCGCAACGACTCCGGCAATCAGAGGCTGAAATCGCCGAACGAATTCCTCCCAAGCCTCAGGCTCTGCCTGAGTGACACATTCTTGGAGCAATTCCTGTGAAGAAAGATTGCTGTAATTCATGAAGCGGGCGCGCTCGAATTTTACAACGAATCAACCGGGACAAGGAGTTTTCATTCCCGGAACAGGGTCTTTTCTGGGGTTCTTGACCCGGTTTCGCTTTTGAGGACAAGAATGGGTGGAATAAATTATGTTTGAGAGTGCGCCTAGCGCTGGTGGTGGCGGCTACGGGTATTCTCCTAACTTCCGGATCGAGGTGACGGACTGGGTGGGGTGAAAATTATGAAACGCACCATTTCTGAGGGTCAAAGCACTGGTTGATTCTAAACAACGTCATGACCGAACAAGAAAAGCCGAAACGATCATCGGAGTTGCTTTATTGCCCGAACTGCGCCCGCGAAGTTTCCGACCCGCTGATCTGCGGAGATTGCTCTTCGGTGATCTGCCGCGTCTGTGGCACGCCTCTGGAATCTGCGGCTGACCTGGGAATTGGATAATCGATCTATGAGCACCGTCATTCTTCTCCTGCTGTCGAATGTATTCATGACCTTTGCCTGGTACGGCCACCTCCGGTACCGGAATGTCGCACTCTGGAAAGCCATCGTAGTAAGCTGGGGCATTGCTTTCTTTGAGTATTGTCTGCAAGTGCCGGCCAACCGATGGGGCAGCCATCATTTCAATGCAGCCCAATTGAAGACCATTCAGGAGATCATTACCCTGGTAGTTTTTTCGTTTTTCTCGATCCTGTATCTCAAGCAAGATATCAAGTGGAACCACGCAGTTGGTTTTTTCTTCATCGTGGTGGCAGCGTTTTTCATGTTCAAACAGTGGTAGTAGCATAGAGGTGGAGACAAAAATTAAAAATGCCAACCAGAGACGAAGTGATCCAAAACGAAGCCGACAAAAAGCTTCAGCAAGAGTTCAACCAATGGGCACAGGCGGGCCGGGGCGATGAGATGGAGGACCACCACTCCGACATCACCAACCAGACCATCGCTCTCATGGACCTGAAATCAGGCGACCGCGTGCTGGACCTTGGTTGCGGCACGGGCTGGGCATGCCGGCGGATGGCGCCGGCCGTATCCGAAGTTATAGGGCTGGATGTCGCCGATGAAATGTTGCGCCGCGCCGAAGAAACTTCACGGCAGTTCAAAAATCTGCGTTTTGTCTGGGGATCTGCCGAGAGCATTCCATTCGAAGACGGCACCTTTACCAAAATCCTTTCCGTCGAGTCCTTTTATTACTACGACGATCAGGGCAAAGCCCTGGACGAACTTTACCGCGTCCTAGCTCCCGGCGGACGCCTGTTCATCTTGATCAATCTCTATAAGGACAACCACTATTCTCTTCGCTGGGTCGACGAACTGAAAGTTGCAGTCCACGCTCGCTCCGCATCGGAATACGTCGAGATGTTTCAGCGGCATGGCTTCAAGTCCGTCGAGTCTCGCCACATCCCGGACCGCAGCCCTTCACCCGATCAATATTCAGGCAAATGGTTCAAAAACGCCGAAGAGCTGAAAGACTTCAAACGCATCGGAGCCTTGCTGCTGGCCGGAACAAAGTCACTCTAGAGATCAGTAGAAAGAGAAGGGCAACTCGTTTTTGTCTTTGCGAGGGCGACCATTGGGCCATATATGTCTGTATTGTCCAGTGGCCATTTTGTACAAGGCCCTTCTTCCTAAAGGGATAAAGGCAGGCTCTGGAGGTTTTTGTGCCATGTTGCCGAAAAAGGCCATGACGCTGGTGGCGTCCATTCTTTTCATGGCTTCCTGAGCACGCATTTCCTTGGTGATCTGGGGTGGTTCGGGATTGGAAAGGCAAAGGTATTTCAGGCAGTCGCGCAGGTGGTTGTTTTTGTCGACGATACGTTCTGTAGGGTTGCGATGGAGTAGCTGGGTGGCGGTGAGTTCCTCACGGCGAGCTTGCCTTAGCTCCCACAGAAGGTTGGGACAGCCATTGTTGTGCAAGCCATACATGGGGCGCTGGATGTCGCGCAGGTTTCTGGGGCAGACGATCTTGAGGGTGGGTTCTCGGGCATCGAGGTTTGACCAGTGTGAGAGGATTCGCTCCATACCCAAAAGCTCGCCGTTTTGCGCGGCGGGAATCAAGTGGGTGATGCCCACTTCGTTATACAACTCGGCGATGGCGCGGAATGAGCCATCCCCTTGGGCCTGAGTCTGGTAGAAGATGGATGGATCAGCGTAGACCTCGGCCTGGAGGAAGCCGTGGAGGCCCTCGAGAAATGTACGATGCTGCCTGGGGCTCAATCCTGGCTGGTAGTACTCGCCGGTCAGGTAGATGACGCCATCAAAATCAACGTAGCCAACGAGAGCGGCGGTGGGGTTGGCGCGGCCATGATCGAATCCGCCGATGCGCTTCCAATAGGGTGAGGGCTGAAAGTTCTCGCTGTCGATGATGATCCTGTCACTCCACTGGCTGAAGACTTCGGCAAAGATGCGCTCACCACCACCGGCTTCATGAATGATTTCCTGCTCGCGGTCCCAGGCACCCTGAGAGCTATATTTCTTGCGTTCCTGCGCCGCCCATTGCGGACCACGCTCAGGATCGGCGGAATAGTGAAGGCGCAGGACAGCGGCACCCTGACGAGTGCGGCGCTGCGTAAGTCCGGGGACGAGATGGATGGGGGAACCGGTGCAGTCATTGCAGAACTCGGCGAACCATCCCGGCCCTGCGGAGCTAAGCACGATGATCTTCTGACAGACGGGGACGGCATTGTCATAGGCTTCGCCGGCTTCGGGCATGAAGGCTGCTTCATCCTGCAATAATCCCCAGGGATGGTAGGAGCGAATCTGGTCTCCGCCACCGGGGATGCCGATGATGCGGCTGCCATTGGCAAACTCAAGCAAGCCCTCGGCCATGGAATGCAAAGGCCGGGCCAGAGGAAAGGCTTGCTGCAACCTGGGCGATTGCTGATCGTAGAGGGTTTTTGCATACTCGACCAGCTCAAAAGCCTTGTCTTCTTTTTGGGATTGAAAGAGGATTTCGATGCCGGGAGTGGCCATGGCGGCCCGAGTAAAAAGCCCGACACAGAGCCAGGAGAGCATCATGTCGCGGGACTTTTCGATGAACAGGACCGGCTCCTGCTGAAAGCTGTTGATGATAGGCTCGAAGTAAGGCTTCGAAGGAAATGGACGATACGGGCTGAGCGCACCGGCTTCCTGCCAATGACTGTCTTTCGTCCGAGTGTGGTTTTGCAACCAGACTAGGGGATCGGCGACCATTTCCTGGACCGGATCGGGGCTTGGAGCCAATGACGAGCCAAGGGAAAAGAGGCCGAATGCTTTGTTACGAGAGCGTGTGTGAGTCACGGGAGGGTTTTGATTTTTTTTGCTCATTAGAGTTCTCCTTGAAGGTCACCTGGTCCCGATGGAAATTGGCCATGACGGACCCAGTACAGGAGCTCTTCCGGAGTCTTGCCATGCAAGTGCGGAAGAATTTCTGCAATTTGTTTCAGTTCGGCGTCGAAGACGGACGCAAGAGCTTCGGCGGCTTTGACTTGGGCGAAAAGGTTATTGTTGGTTTTGCCGGGTGGGATACTGGAGATTTCCCAAAGGCGGTTGAGCACCTGGCTACGATCGAACTTGAGCTGTGCTCCCAGACGTTTACCTGATTCTTCGGACATAGCTTTTTGCTTCCTCCTAATCTCGTTTCTGATGACAGGTTTCTTCATCAACTTGCAACCTTCTACTTGGGGATTACGATATCCAGCGGCGCGCGCGGCGGCTGTGGCGTTACCCTGCCAAGCGGCAATGAACTTCAGCATTTTTTCTTCAAGAATGCCTGTGGCATCCGGGTTTCGGCGAGGCATAAAGAGTCTCCAAAAGTTAAATAGAAGTTAATTGAAAGTTAAGCAGGGGGGTGGG
>DASZFK010000082.1:0-3534 GCA_035939855.1 Candidatus Angelobacter sp. | reverse complement strand
AATTCATATGCTTTGGGGTAGGCCAGAAACAGTCCGCTGTGCAGTTCTTTTGCTGATTTCTTTTTCCTTCGTGATTTGCGCCATGAGTGGCCCTGTGAGCGCAAATGGGCAATTTTTGAGGCTCCACGATTTTTCTTGCCCGGCCGAGCCACTGCGCCAAAGAGATAGCCGTACCGCTCTCCGCAAGGTTCTGACCGGTATCGACGGCGCGCTGTCCCGCGCCCGCAGTCGGGGAGCCATGGACGCGCTCGCGGCAAGAGCAAATCGAGGCCGATCTGAAGGCCGCATGGAGCAACGATCCCGTCGTGCTCACGGACGGGAACGGTACACCGGAGATTCGGCGAAAAACAGGTCAAGTCAACTGAATGCGGTGCAAGGGCCAACATCTAAGTATTCTCCTACATACTACGAACCTTGATTGCTGCCTCGTTCTTCATTTGGAGGAGATGTCCGATTCACCACGGCGGCTGCCAATCGCCCTGATCCCCTCGAATATGTTTTGCGAACCGTGATCAGGTTCCCCGTGTCACCGATTTTGCGTAAGTCGATTTGTAATTGGTAGTTGTATCGCCCAATCTATCTGATCGCCTGCTCTCCGCGGCTGGCCACATCACGGCTTTTAACACGCACGCTTGGAAACAGAATTTACTCTCTGGTTCTTCCGGCCAGGATGAGTGTTGATAGTGCACGCCCGTATCGGTATATGTAAAAGATGGCTCGCTTCGATGGTTGAACCAGATACTCAGGCACTCACCATTTATGATTTGATGTGCTCAGCCTGTGGTGATCGTCCATTCTCGGGGAATACTGTCGATGAACTGAACCGGAAAGTCAGCACATGGCAACTGGCAAACCCTGCGCTTACCATGTTGCGGGAATCTGAACCTGCAGTTCATTTGGCTTTTCTTAAACAATCGTATGAATGGCTGAAGGCCAATGGCGATGTTAGAGGCAACTTTCGGCTCTGCCACACTCTAGCGGATGCGATCGATTTTTCCCTCCGAGCTTACTTACAAACACTGCCATCCGATATCGTTCTTCATCTCATCAGTCACTATCGCCAGGATTATTCCATGGCACGGTTCTATTTCCCTTTTGACTTCCTTCTCTCACGCCTGACGAAGGACCAAATTACGAACGAAATCAGGACAGAGTTGCGCAAAATTCACCTTCAGCTCGCGCCAAGCGCGACTGGAAAGATTGAGGAGAGAAGGCAAGCGACCCGAGATCGACTGGCGGAGCTGATGTACGTGGAAGGCGAAAAGCAATTGGACCCAGGCCGTGGCCCGTGGTCACAGATTGTATTCGATGAGATCAAAGCAAAGGAGCCGATCACCCGTTGTGGATGGAAAGCACTCTTGGAACACTGTAAATCATTGCAGCAGTCAACTCCGAGTGCGAAATGGAAAAGGAGATCCAGTGAGTTGGTCAAAGCGCTTGGGGAATCCGAAGTCATCCCATTGCTGTTTCGGTGGCTCGAACTTGGCCCGACACCTGGCCAACCTTCTGAAGCTCGCTCGCCGATGGAAGATTCCCAGTATCAAAAGGGGATTGTTTGGTGTTTGGCCTCCGCCCAGGAAAGAGAAGTCGCTGCTGCCTTAGCAGATTTCGGCATTGTCTGCCTGCGCAAAATAAGAATGGTGGGCGCTGTCTCTCAAAAAGTCGGCCTGGCCTGCGTTCAGGCTCTCGGCTCAATGGCCTCGCGGGAAGCGATAGCCCAACTGACAAGAATGCGGGCAAAGATTAAGTATTCAATGGCACGAAAACTGATCGACAAGGCCCTTCAATCCGCTGCTGACAACATCGGCGTAACGCTCCATGAGCTCGAGGACTATACCGTCGAGGGATATGGGCTGGACTCGAATGGGATCGCTCGATTCGAGATCAGCGAGACACAAGCCTGCATGCAGCTATTTGGAGACGGACGGGTCACCGTGGTTTGGCGAAATTCCAAGGAAGAGATGGTCAAAACCGCTCCTTCGAGCGTCAAGAAAGCCTTTCCAGCAGAGGTTCGCTCAATTGGCGTCACCACCAAGGAGATGGAGCAAGCGTATCGCGCTCAGAAAATTCGCTTGGAGGCGTCACTTATTGTCATGCGTGAAATGGAGCTTAATCATTGGCGCCAATACTTCCTTGAACATGGTCTTCTTGGATTCCTAGGCCGCAGACTCATCTGGGTCTTTCGAAACGCCGGGGGGGCAGAACAGGCAGCTATGTGGTTAGACGGAGCAATGCGTGACTCACTGGGAGAGCTGGTTGATCTTACTTCTTTTGATAAGGTCAGGCTTTGGCATCCACTCTCAACAGACCCTCTGGAGATTCAACGTTGGCGAGACTTGATATTTAAGAATGGCGTTCGCCAGCCATTCAGGCAGGCTTTTCGCGAATTCTATCAAGTCACGGATCCCGAGCGAGAAACGCGCCTCTACTCGAATCGTTTTGCTGGAGTTCTCATGCGGCAGCATCAGTTTGCGAGGCTATGTAGAGAGCGTGAGTGGGACTACCGACTCATGGGAGCCCACTTTGATGGATTCAATGTGCCGACTAAGAAGCTTAGTTCATGGAAAATCCATGCAGAGTTCTACGTCGACCTACTGTCAGATCGTCATCCATCGCTTCGCGATTCAGCACTTGGCGAAGAGTCGGGAGCAGGAGTGAATATTTTCATTGGATCGGACCAAGTTCGTTTCTATCGGGAGCAACGCGAGGTTGCCATTGATGAAGTTCCGGCCCTGGTGTATTCCGAGATCATGTGTGACGTTGATTTGTTTACCAGTGTCTGCGCGGTCGGCGATGACGAAGCTTGGTCTGACCAGGGGGACCGGGGACTTGGGGTTATCATCAAGCAATTCGACAGTGATGAGGTGACCGCCATTGTATCCCTCAGAGCAGATCTGCTTTCTCGTGTACTCCCGCACACTCGTATTGCCGACCGGTGCAGGGTCGTGAAGTCTTGGCTGGAAGTGCGCGGACAATTGGGAACTTACCGAATTCAATTGGCGTGGGGCGGGGCAGCGTTTATGATTGATAAGGTCCCACGATGGTTGAAGATTCCTCAAAAAGTCCTTTCCGAGGTGCAACTGGACCTCCAAAACCTCCCGATTGATCTTGATTACCGTACCGAACTAACCTTGCGAAAGGCATACCTGCTCGCAGATGATTGGAGAATCAATTCTCCGGAATTGATCCGGGAGCTAATGCCTGAATAAACAGCTCTAGTCTGGGATTGGCGGAAGCAGGTGCTCGAGTCGCTGCTCAGGTGCCCGAAGGGACGGCATCGTCATTTGCTTGTCCGGAGAGCCACAGGGCGTACAGAGATTCAGAGCGTTCGTCGTGGACTCTGGATAGGTCTACACTTCGCGACAAGGCAGGACCTAATTTCCCGGCCCTCACTCCGTGAGCGCACTGTGGTATCTTAGCCGGGAAAAGATCATGTGCATTTCAGAACCCAAGTCTGACAACCCGGGAACTCTCCGGAAAGGCCACGAGCAACCGATAGCCACTTCGGTACACGGCTGGCGATATCATCACATT
>DASZFK010000081.1:0-3572 GCA_035939855.1 Candidatus Angelobacter sp. | reverse complement strand
CACGTATGTCTCTTCGAACCAGGCCAACTGGATCTTTTCCTTTGGCAAGCAAAGCCTGTGGTGGTCGCCCGATTACAGCAACGCCTTTCTTATGAGCAACAACGCAGCCCCGATCTACATGTTCCGCGTCAGCCGAGAGGCGCCTCTCGAAATTCCGTTACTTTCCCGCGTGCTCGGACCGATAAAGATCGATTTGTTCATGGGCAAGCTCTCTGGAAATCAATTTCCTCCTCGCCCTGTGCTCCACGGCGAAAAGTTCAGTTTCAAGCCTTCGCCCAATCTCGAGTTCGGTTTTACCCGCACCGGTGAGATGGGAGGCGTTGGACGTCCGATTACGCTGAAATCTCTGTGGGAAAGTTACACCAGCTTGGCCAATAGCTACAATTATCCTGGAATTAGCCCGGGCAAGCGGACTTCTGGTTTCGATTTCAACTATCGGATTCCATATTTGCGAGATTGGCTAACCATCTACACGGATTCACTTGCCACTGACAACGTTTCGCCCTTCGCGGATCTGCCTCGCGCTGCCTTTGCTCCGGGCATTTACCTTACGCGATTCCCTAAATTCTCCAAATTGGATTTGCGTCTGGAAGCTGCGTACACCGATCCGCCAAAGGTTTGGACTCCACCCCGTGTTCCTCTTTCCGCGATTGGCCAGTACATTTACTGGGACAGTTATTATCATGACCTTTATACCAACAATGGTTTTCTGATTGGCAGCCCAGTCGGCAGAGAAGGCCATAGCTATCAGGCTTGGACGACCTATCACCTCAACTCTCGTGATTCGATCCAGTTCGGTTACCGGCACTCCAGTGTCGCACCGGATTTTATTCCGGGAGGTGGCAATATCAACGACGCCTCCGTCAGCGCGAATTGGTGGTTCCGCGGGGGTGTAAACGCTTCTGCACTTCTTCAATACGAACTCTGGAACTATCCTATTCTTGCAACAAAGCCCCAGACCAACTGGACTTCTTCGTTGGGAATTACGCTGTATCCCGAGTCGTGGAGATGGTCGAAGTGACCATCACGATTTCTTCTTGCTCGCAGGGGGTGCCTTTAGGGTTAACCGGAAAACCCAGTAGGTAACCTAATTCGGAGATGGGCGTAAGATAACAGAGGATTCAGAGTGTGACTCAGGTAGCAACAAAAAAACGGCCAGAGCTGCCACCTCCGCAGGTGCAGGGAGACGCTTTGTCTGCTGAGCGCGGTGCGGATAACCTTAAAGAAGCGATCTTCGCCCACTTGAATTTTCTCTGGGAACGTAGGCGCTTGCTCCAAAGAGCGGCGCTTGTCGGCTTACTTGCTGGCCTCCTCATCGCTTTGGCGCTTCCCAAACGCTACGAGTCCACCACTCAGCTGATGCCGCCCGACAGCCAGTCCAGTTCAGGGATGGCGATGCTTGCCGCGCTCTCAACAAAAACCACCGGTGGAGGGCTGGCACCCTTGGCCGGTGATTTACTTGGAATGAAGAGTTCCAGTGCCTTGTTTGTGGGAATTCTCAGGAGTGCCACGGTCGAAGACCGCCTGGTCGACCGGTTCAATCTCCGCAAAATCTATGGCGCACGCTATCAACAGGACGCGCGAAACGCGCTTGCCGAAAAAACCAGCATTTCGGAAGACCGTAAGAGCGGCATTATCTCCATCACCGTTACGGATCAGGACCCCAAGCGTGCTGCGGCCATCGCCAACGCGTATGTCGAGGAACTCAATCAATTGGTTGCCGAACTGTCCACTTCCTCTGCCCACCGCGAAAGGGTTTTCCTGCAAGAACGCCTTACCGCTGTGAAGCATGACCTCGATCAGGCTTCGCAGGATTTCAGTCAGTTTGCCAGCAAGAACAAGACCATCGATCTCAAAGAAGAAGGACGCGCCATGCTTCAGGGCGCCGCCACGATTGAAGGTCAGCTGATCGCGGCGGAATCGGAACTCAAGGGCCTCCAGGCGATCTATACCGACAACAATGTGCGCGTCCGCGCAGTGCAGGGTCGTATCGCTGAATTACGTCTTCAGATGGAGAAGCTTGGGGGCTCTGCGTCGGACAAGGGCGGCACATCGGCAAATGCTGCGGACTCGACGCACCCTTCTCTTCAAAGTCTGCCTTTGTTGGGAGTCACCTATGCCGATCTCTATCGCCGCGTACAGATTCAAGAGGCCGTTTACGAGACCCTGACGCAGCAATTCGAACTCGCAAAGGTCCAGGAAGCCAAGGAAACTCCGAGTGTGAAGGTGCTGGACCCTGCGAATTTTCCTGAGCACAAATCTTTCCCACCCCGCTCGTTGATCGTGCTTTTGTGCGTGCTTTTGGCTGTATGCGCCCGGTCCACCTTTCTACTCGGAAAGCAACGCTGGGCGGCGATTGATCCCGATGATTCCGGGAAACTTTTCGCCCAGCAAGTGTTTCGGTCAATAAGCGCGACCATGCCTTGGGCGCCACCGAACGGCTCACCGGTTCAGGCTTGGACAAACCGTGTTTGGTCGAGATTCAGTTCCAGGAAGAACTCTCCCAGCGAGGTACGGGACGAGAGCGATTCGTCCCAGGTTTGATTGTAAGTTGTTGTAGAAACAATGCGTTACTGGCGATTCGCCCTTGTGGGTGAGGGGGCGAAGCTGTACCTGGGGACCTGCAGATTATGGCAACCATTATAAGAGCAATTTCCTCCATCACCCCACCGTCGCCTTGGATCTCTGCCGACGCCCAGCCCTTCTGGTACGCCGTTTATACTTCCGCCAACCACGAAAAAAAGGCAGCGGCGGAGATTTCGCGCAGAGGCGTCGAAAGCTTTCTACCCATCTATCGCACCTCTCGCCGCTGGAGTGACCGTCGTGTTGAGCTTGAGTTGCCACTCTTTCAGAGCTACGTGTTCGTGCGTATCTCGCTCAGTGATCGCCTGAAAGTTCTGCAAGTGCCTGGGGTTGTCCGGCTCGTCGGATTCGGTGGCCTCCCAGCGCCATTGCCTGACGATCAAATGCAAGCCTTGCGCGCAGGTCTGAACGGTCAGCTCCGCGCCGAGCCCCATCCCTTCTTGACCGCCGGCCGACGGGTTAGACTAAGAGATGGACCACTCATGGGAATGCAAGGCATCTTGCTTCGCCGAAAAGGAAAGTTCCGCGTCGTGATCTCCATAGGATTGATACAGCGCGCCCTCTCAGTGGATGCAGACGTTGCGGATGTCGAGCCGGCGTCGTAGCCAACGGATAAGCGAGTTGGACATGAACTCCACTCTTGGTGCCCGCGTTCCAATGGGACAATCTCCTCTGGCCGAGATCGGCGGGATGTCGAAAATAGGTGCAGACGACGCTAGGTCGATGGCGTTCTAATGGCAACTCTCCGCAATCTTCTCAAGCCCGAAGGCATTCCTTTGAGTGCCAAAGTGACGCGCAATGTTATCTACACCGCGGCGCGTTCCATTCTCTTGGCACCGTTGCCTTTTTTCCTGATTCCGTATTTTCTGAAAAAGCTCGGTTCGACGGGCTATGGAACCTGGGCGGTATTCCTCGCAGTCAATGGGGTGACGTCGCTTGCCGATCTTGGTCTTGTCACCAGCATAAGCAAACACGTTGCGCAGTACTAC
>DASZFK010000080.1:0-6009 GCA_035939855.1 Candidatus Angelobacter sp. | reverse complement strand
GCTGGGGGGAGTTTATTGCCGCCTCTTCTGCCAGTCAAGCAATCACGAAGCCGCTGCAAGTGGTTGTCCGAGAAGCAGATTACTCAACCATTGAGGAAAAGAAGTGGGAATGGGCTAGAGGCAGTTGCTCCAGCGACTGAGGAGAGCGGAACCTGCCAAGCGTCTCAGGTGGGGGACGACAGCTTAGGGATTCCATTCTCAATCTGCAACGAGGTGATGAGATGGCTGCTTACGGAAGGGTTTCTTTCCACTAGGCGAAGAAACTCGAATCTCGCAAGTCGTGCTTAAGCCATTTATTGTCAGCAAGATATGAGTGGAGAAGAAAAAGGTTTACTCTCTCGAAAGCCAGTATCAATGGAGTGAGGCAATGGGCAAAAACCTGCAGCTTATTTACGCAGATAGGTATAGCTGTGCGATTCGGGGTGTTCGCACCCCAAGCCTCGCACCATCCGAGACCTTTAAGAGAAAAACATGGCCAGACTGCATCCTTACAAAAACTCCCTGGGAGCCTTTTGCTTGTCTTTGTTTTTAGTTACCTGCTCCGCACCTGGATATGCCCAGGACAATGCGCGCAAAATAGTCAAGAAGGCGGCGGTGCAGTACCCCGCGATTCTCAAAAGTAAGGGTATCGGTGGAACCGTGAAGCTCAAGGTATTTGTCAAGCCGGATGGCTCCGTGAGGGATACAGAAGTCATTGGCGGCAACCCCATTCTGGCGGAAAGCGCGCAAAAATCTGTAAGCCAGTGGAAGTTCACGCCGGGAAGTGCGGAGACTACGATGGAAATCTCTGTGGTCTTCGATCCCCAATCCTCGTCCAACTAGCTAGTGAAATAGGCATTCCCGCGATTGCCAGGCGCGTCGGTCCATTGCGGCGGCGCTCCACCTTTGCTGGATGCCTCCTCAAGAGTGGATTGGCGAGCATTCAAATCTGTTTGGCCAAGATGGAACCGAGCATCCTTAAGTCAACTAAGGATGCCCGGAAAGCTATTCGATCGTGCCGTGTCGTTCAAACACGGATTAGAATTTGAGCTGCAGCGACATCTGAAGGATGCGCGCCTGCGACACCGTGCTGGTGCTTTGGCCAAATTGCGTGCTGTTAATGTTCTGATCGCCCATGAAAAAGACAGGGTGATTCAAGACATTGAACGCTTCCGTACGGAAGGTCAGCTTTAGTTTCTCAGTAACCGCAAAGTCTTTCCTCGCGGAAAGATCCCAGTCAAAGTAAGCGGGACCGTTGAAAGCATTCAGTTGCAGGTTGCCGACCTGGCCCGGCTGTGGATCACAGAATCCACCCGTAACGGCAGGCATGCAGCTCAACTGGGCCTGGCTGGGAATGCCGGTACCGTCAGGACTAATGAGCTTTGGATTGATCCCGTAAACGATGCCGCCCGGCTGCACAAACACGCCAAGATCACCGCTGATTTGACCATGAGTGAGAGTGGCAATGGCAGTATCCCGCGCGGAACGTGAGCCACCTCTGTTGAAGGAAGGCCATTGCGAAAGAATGGAATACGGATTTCCACTCTGCCAAGTAAAGACGGACGCGGTTTGCCAGCCATTGACGAGCAGGCCGAGCGCCCTGCTTTTCGCTGAGAAAAGTTTGTGGCCCTCGCCGATTGGCACGTCATAGGTAAAGTTGGCCTTGAAAGCATGGGTGATATCAAACGCTGCCCGCCCCTTCTCCAAACCCGGCCGTGCGTTGTCCAGGTAGGGCTGGAAGCGCACCTGGTCTGCGTTTGTTCCGGTACTGTAATCTGTCAGCACTTTGCTGTACACATAGTTCGCCTGGAAATAAAGTCCACGATTGAGGCGGCGGCGGACTTCGACTACTCCTGCGTTGTATGTGGAGAACGAGCTGTTTTTTAGCAAGTCGCCACCCATAATGAAGGGGTTTGGGAAAAGTGTCACGGGGTCATTAAATCCAGGTAACGGGTTATTGCCTGTATCCCATTCCTGAGCATGGTAATCAGCTTCAAGCGCTCCAAGTTGGCCTAACTCAATCAGGTTCACAAATTGAGGCTGAAAGAACGCATTGGTCTGATCAATGCCGCCGGTGGCGAACAGATTCGGGAAGACTGTAAGTTGCTGACTTCCCGCGATGGCCGAATTGAAAAGAGGATTAAATATTCCACATTGATTCGCCGAGCCGACAGGGCCGCACCCTGGGGCGTTCGCCGGAGTGGCTTGCGCCAAAAAGCCGTTGTTGCGCGCGCGGTTGAAGTCAGCCAAGAATCCATTCTTGGTGAAATCCAGTTGGTTGACGTCGATAGCACGGAACAAACCGACTCCGTGGTTCCCAATGTAGCTGACTGTAAGTGAGGTATTCCACCCGATATCCCGCTGGATGCTCAGGTTCCATTGTTCAACGTAGGGAGTTCGTATGTGGGGATCAATTGCGTACCCCGCCACGCTTCCAACTCCCAAGTTATCGGCGTTGGTCTGGAAATCGACGGGTACCTGAAACTTTGGAGGAGTAAACCCTTGTCCATTCAAGCCACTTACTGTCAATCCAGAAAGGCCGAACGCGGCCGGACTGGAGCTCAGGCCGGAATTGCCGGCCGCGGCATTGGCCGCGGCGGTGAAGAAAGCGTCGTTCACATAGTTCATGCTGAATCCAGCGCGGACGGCAGTCCTCCCATTTCCGAAGGGATCCCACGCCAGTCCAACATTGGGAGCAAATTGCTTCTTGTCGGGGTTATAGAGTGGACGCTTGCTGGGACCGCCCGCGAAATCGACGGTGGCATTGGTGAGCAGTGTCTGTTGTACGGTTTGCCCCGCGGGGATGACAGGAAGAAGAACCAAACCGTTTTTCTCGTCCACCGGAGTGTAGTATTCCCATCGTACGCCATAACTAAAGGTCAATTTGCGGCTCAGTCTCCAACTATCGCCAAGATAGAGCGACCAGTTGTTCTGTCGATAATTGCGGTCGTTGCCTGCTCCTTGAACGAATCCCGAAGTCTGACTGGTGACATTGAACGTTTGACTTACGGCGCTTACTGCCCCGGCAGCGCTGGCGAGCAGCGCAGTAGCATTGGCGAAAGCGGTGCTGCTTATCGTGGTGGTGCCGGCATTAAAATCTGTTTGGGCGGGGGCATTAGCCCCGTTAATGCCTAACGAGTACGTCGGCGTAACACCGAAGTTATTGTACGCAAAGATGGTAACACGCTGTACTTGCCCACCGAAGGCGATGACGTGATTGCCGTGCACCCAGTTGGCATTGTCTTTCCATACCCAAGTATGGGTGTTGCGGCCTTGCGGCTCAAAATCGGGCGTCGGGAGCGTTGTTGAGAAGCCCGCCAGTAGGTATCCGGGCTTAGCGAAATTTTGCGTCGACGCAAAAGTGGCGGGAGCCAGGTTAAATCCAAAACGAACTTCATTTGTGATGTTTGCGCCCGAGTTCCAGCGCCAGGCCGTGGAAAGAAAGTGAGTTGTATCGCTGTTGGAAACAATGGGAATCTTGTCGAAAGAAGTGTCAATATCCGGTCTATCCACAATTTGCCGGTTCCACTGGTAGGTAGCTGTGATGGTGTTGTGACTGTTCAGATTGTAGTCTCCGCGGAAGCCATAGTTGTCCAGGGTGTTGTTCGAACGCGCATTAAACTGATAGCCGAGCAGATTTACGCCGTCCCCAACGCGAGCGTTGTTTGAAGTCTTTGGAATACCCAGCAAGATTGCCATGGTGGCGGGGTCTGGCGTAAACGACGGATATTTGGCCAGCAAATCAACAGTCTGCGGAGGCCCCGACGGCTGTCCGGTGGTTTGATCTACAGGTTGATAGGTAAACGGGAGCGTGGGGGTTGCCGCAGCCAGGCCTGCCTGGATGGCCGGGCTGAGAATGGTTGTATTGTTTGGGGTCTGCTGGCGCAAGCGCAGCAGTTCGTAATACCCATAAATGAAAAGTTTGTTCTTTATGACCGGCCCGCCGAGATTGCCACCACCTTGATTCTGTAATAGTCCTGGTTTCGGTATCCCGCTGGCATCATTGAACCAGTTGTTGGCCGCCCAGGCATTCGAGCGGTAATACCAGAAACCTTCACCGTGAAAATTATTTGTTCCCTTTGGCGTCACAATGCTGACTTGCGAGGCACCGCCGCCGTTTTCGACGCCAGCGTTCTGGTTCACGATGGTGAATTCCTGGGCCTGGCTGTTAAAGGGCAAGTTGGGCGAAAAATCCAAGGCATTCTCGCGAATGAAATTGTCCTGCACGTTGATACCGTCAATGGTGAGGTTGGAAAAAGAAGTGCGCTGGCCGTTGATGGTCGTCGAAATCGCGCCGTTTGGACCGCTATTCGCGACTCCGGCCTCTAAACTGAGGAGAGCGAGCGGATTCCTGTTTAGAATCGGCAGGCTGTCGATTTGGGCCTTTTCCACGGTGTTGGTAACCTCGGCACTCGTGGTGTTCACGATTTCCGCCCCGGCTTCCACGGTCACTGATTCGGTCGTCGCGCCAACTTCGAGAGTTATGGGCGGCACCGAATACTGTGTGGCGGCGTCTAGCTTGACGTTGTTAACCACGCCTGCCTTGAAACCGCCTTTCGTCACGGATACCCGGTAATATCCGTTGTCAATGCTCTGAAATTGGTACCCGCCGTTTGACCCAGTTGTAGATGTGTAGCCGAAGTTGGTGCCGACGTTGGTGAGAGTAACTGTGGCGCCATCGATCGGCAAGCCCTGGCTATCTATGACCGTTCCAACAATGGAGCCCGTGGAGGACTGTCCGAGCATCTGTGAAGTGCAGCAAAGCAAAAGAAGAGTAAAAACTGACGCTAAAAGAGATTTACGCATAACTTGATCCACCCCTTTCCACAAGTACTTTTAGAACCCCACCAAATCCGATTTCTCAGCTGAAGACGCGATCACACCAGATCGCAAGAGATGTATCGCAACTCATTCTGGGTGATAGCCTCCAACTGAGTTATTTAGCCCCCGCTAAATTTCGACACACCAGAGCTCGATTTGTGATTGGCTCAGCATGAATCGAGAGCAAGACAATGGCCAGAAGATAGTTTTGGGATTGTGTCTAATCTAAACAGGAATAAGTACTTACAAGTCGGCTTGGCAGACCATTTCCTTAAGGGGCAGAAATGGTTCTAGCAATTTGTAGGAGATACAGAGATATGGATTGGTTAGAAGAAATCACAGACGAACTGGGGCCCGCACAGGGCGCACGTGTGTCCTTAGCTAGCGTCTGAGCGAAAAGCAGATTCCTCCCGCCGCGGCGGGCTCGGAATGACACGTTCGTTTTTCAGTGATTTACAACTCAGGACACCAGCGCAACGTCTCAATACAGTTGCCAAATCTTGCGTTCCGCACTGGCGGGCAAGCCGAACGGGCGGGGCGCTTTCCGACAGGGTCGGAATCTGCGATCCCGACCGGATCGGGACCTTCGGTCGGATTCGCTCAGGGTAACAAGCTTGCCTGCGCAAGCAGGCCCGGCCCCTACAAGTTGAGGGAGAAGCGACACGGAATGTCCGGTGTGCTGAGAGCCGCCAAAAAGTTGGAAGTTATTTTCGGGACGCGACACCAGAAACAGTTTTTCAGGACACGGGCTCTGGCTGTTGCACCACGCGTCCATCGTAAAGGTGAAGAGAGCGTTGGGCACGATGGGCGTAGCGCGGGTCGTGCGTGACGATGCAGATGGTGGCGCCGTTCTGATGGAGTTCGCTCAGTAAATCCATGACGGCATCGCCGTTTTTCGAGTCCAAGTTTCCGGTAGGCTCATCGGCCAGCAGGATCAAGGGATCACCGACGAGGGCGCGGGCGACGGCGACACGTTGCTGCTGACCTCCGGAAAGCTGCGCGGGATAGTGCTTGGAGCGATGAGCCATTTCGACGCGCTGCAAAGCGGCTTGCACTTTTTCCTTGCGCTCGGAGGAAGCCATGCCCCGGTAGGTGAGCGGCAGCTCGACGTTTTCCTGGACGGTGAGATCGCCAATCAAATTGAAGGCCTGGAAAATGAAGCCGATTTCGCGGTTGCGAATGCGCGAGCGGTCGCCGAGCTTCAGGCTG
>DASZFK010000079.1:0-22800 GCA_035939855.1 Candidatus Angelobacter sp. | reverse complement strand
GGGATGGGGCTAAGTACATTGAGCCTGCTGATTAAGGCTTGGTCTTTTCCAGCCGAGCGCAATCCCGGCGGTCGGGATGGAGTACGAGCGCAGGGCCAGCATTGCACGAACCTGCTCCTTCAAAGCTGATATGGCGAAGATATCACCAAAGCTTTCCACGCGGGCCCGGTAAGAACCTTACTTGAAAAAGTTCCAAAGTGAAGAATGGGTTTGCCCGTAACTTGTTGAAGCAAAACATCGATAGTGATTGGTCGGGGAGAGAGGATTTGAACCTCCGACCCCTGGTCCCGAACCGTGTCTGAGCGTTTCTTGAAAACTTGAAAACTGGGGTTATGGGCAAGGGGTTTGGAATGAAGAGCTTGCGAAAGCTCTTCTCGGGCTCAGATTCAGAGAATTTGAAGATGCGCCGTTTGCCGCCTACGAGATTGCCTATGTTTAAAGTGGAGATTCCTCTATTGTTCTTCATTTTTACCGAAGCTTTTCATCTTGCTCCAATTGACGCATTATTTTATGGTGCGTCACCATTGCATGCGCATGATATTGAAGTCTTGATTGTTGGCGGTTATAGAGTGATGAGGTCACCGATGAAAATTAGTCGTGAACCTGACCGCTACTGGTTTACCCTGTTTCGTTGCGGGCTTGAATTTCCAATGGTCGATCATGTAATCGGCCGCTTCCCCGGCGGTCCCGGGATCTTTGGCCTTGAGCACCCGAGCGCTGCAAACGCGCCCCTCTGAGTTGACCATTAACTCAATCGAGAACTCGTCGCTGATCTTCAATCCTTTTTTCGAATCCTGAATTGGCTGGGGCGGCTTCACGCCATCTTGGCCTGGGCTATAAATCGGTTCGTCCGTTGCAATACAGGACGGCTTGGCCGCCGGTTGATTCTGCGCAACGCTTGGTGCCCCTAACAACACGGCAGCAACCAGCAAGAGCAGTACGCATCCTGGAAACAAGAAAATTCTCATGGGTTTCTCCTCGATTGCTGACACTCCGTTCCACTGTCGCCCCAAACCTATAACTGATTAAATTGGCAGTTGCTGGCTTTAAGTCCTCGACATTTTGTACGAAGTGTACACTGCTATAAATCTCATCTATATCGACAGCCTCTGAAAGATCATAAAAGATATCCGGCTGACCTTTTGGCAAATTTATAAGCATCCAACCGTAACTGTCTCAGATAAGTGTGCCTGTATTCTCCATTTCAGATACTCCTTCATTTTCGGGGATAATATCATCGCTGTATACAATCCTGTAAAAATATCCGGTGGGAGCGCTGCATTACAGAACATGGGGACGGCACTCTTCGATCCGAATTCCGGAACAATGAAAGCCTTTATGTCGCCCGCTGCGCGGGCTTTGGGTTTGCTTTAACTTGCACCCACAGCTTGCGCTGGTGGGCTACGTGTATGGTCGCCCGCTGTGCGGGCTAGGCGCGAATATGTTCCTGCAACCTTGCTCAGGATCCTATTTGCTGTCGCTCAGGAATTAGCCAGCCATTCTTTCTCTCCCTCAGTTGTACCGAGCTTTCTGTTTCCGGAGCGACGCGGCCGCGTGCGTGGTGGTGCTTTCGCGTCATCCAAGCAGGTCGATTCTTGTATATTGAGGGACTTATGCCTTCGCTAACACGTCGCAGACTCTTGGCTCGATTGGCTTCCTCAAGCATCGCTCTGGCGCCGTGCGCGTCTGCCCTATTTAGAAAATCGGAGGCTAACTCCACCAAAGAGTCCTCAACTTTTCTGGAAGTCACGCGGCCACCGGATTCGGTGACTGTTTTTCTCGGCCTCAAGCAGCCATTACGTATGAATCGGACAGGGGCACGATGGGAGGCCAAAGGAGTTCGTGTACGCAGTGCTCCGCAAGCAGACAGACTTGCCATCTACGTCTCCGCCAGCGGCATAAGCCTCACTCATATCCACTGCCGATGGAGTCTTGCAGTGGCCACTGATCTGCTCGTTTCAGGCGACCACTGGGAGCGTAGCTACGGTGACTTGCATTGGGGCTGCCTGGTGCCGGAGCGCGCGATGCCCTGGTATTTCTTGACGCATGACTCGCAGGTGTTGCACGGCTACGGTGTAAAGACCGGCAGCGGCTCCCTGTGTTTTTGGCAGATTGATCCTGATGGCGTTTCACTTTGGATGAATGTAAGCAATGGCGGTTCCGGGGTTCAACTCGGCGACCGGGAGCTTCATGCCGCGACGATTGTGGCGCATCGTGGACAACGAAGCGGGAACCCAATGGAGGCAGCCACATTGCTTTGCAGGAAGATGTGCGGTGTTCCCCGCCTCGCAACTTCGAAGATCTACGGGAGCAACGATTGGTATTACGCTTACGGACAGAATTCTGCGCAGGGAATCATTCGGGACGCTGAGTTGATGTCGTCGGTAGCGCCGGCCAAGGGCGATCGGCCTTTCACTATTATTGATGATGGCTGGCAGAATAAGAGTGCTTTCCCCGATATGCCTGCGTTAACTGCAGCCATTCGCCAGCGAGGGGTGAGGCCAGGACTGTGGATACGGCCGCTGCCCGCTTCTCAGGAGACCCCAGCCGGGTTGCTGTTGCCGGAAGAACGGTTTGGCGCTCGCACAGGCCGCCGGCAGAACCGAGCCTACGATCCCACGGTGGCAGAGGCGCTTGAGGCTGTCCTCAGCAAAGTCAGAGAAGCCACCGCGTGGGGATACGAACTGATCAAACACGACTACACCACGTTCGATTTACTGGGGCAGTGGGGTTTAGAAATGAAGGCGCAACCCGCGCTGCCAGGCTGGAATTTCCATGATCGGAGCCGGACGACTGCCGAAATTATCCGGGAACTTTATAGCAAGATTCGGGAGGCGGCAGGGGATCGCACCGTCTTGATCGGATGCAACACCATGGGACACTTAGCGGCAGGAATTTTTGAGGTGCAACGCACCGGCGATGATACCAGCGGCCAGCAGTGGGAGCGAACGCGGCGGATGGGGGTTAATACGCTTGCTTTTCGCTTGCCTCAGCACCGAACGTTTTCGTTTCTGGATGCTGACTGCGTACCGATCACGGCAGCAACTCCCTGGTCCTGCAACCAGCAATGGCTCGACCTAATTGCGAGGACCGGAACGGCTCTCTTCGTATCCCCGGAACCGGGAACTGTCAAAGACGCCCAACGGCAGGCTTTGCGCGATGCCTTCCAACTCTTGCTCTCCACCGATGCCGATGCCTACCCCCTTGACTGGCAGAGCACTACCACGCCTGGACACTGGAAGTTTCGAGATCGCACCGGCAAAAGCGTGACCGAAAGGAAGTATGATTGGTACCAGGATTCCGGGTCATGGCCCTACGATATTTGAGGAAGTAACTCGATAAGGATCGGGCCGGATTTCGCTTCGGGCATTATTGGCTGCTCACAAAAACGTCTGCGGGCAGTCTGAAGCGCTTACTCAATTTTCGTACTTGCTGTAGCTATTTCACAAACAATTTTCCTAGCGTGACGACGCCGAGGATGCAGCATGATGTGCATGCCAACGGTCGCAACATGCGGTGAGGAAGACGGTCGCGCAATTTTACGCCCAGTGTCATGGCAAGGCCGCCTTTGCTGATTAAGGCAAAAGTTCCGCCCAGCCAAACCGGTAAGAGTGAATGACTTCTTAAGGCGAGGGCAGCCGCCGAGATCTGGCCTGGATCGCACCATTCCGTAAGAAAAAGAGAGGCAAAGCAGGCCAAGGCTGCTTTCCTCCATCCGAGATTCGTGGGAAGCCCAGCCGGTGCAGCAGGCTCTTCGTACCAGATCAATATGGCGGAAATAAAAAAAGCAACCGCACTCAGGATTCCGATCCAGCGGGAATGAAAACGAAAGATGATGCTTGCAAACAAGACCGCAGCCGCCATCTTGCCCGCGGCCGCCAATGCCAATGAGGTGAGGATGACAATCGCACGAAAGCGCAGGGCTAGAGAACTGAGCGTGTACATGGACTTGTCGCCGACCAGCTCGGCGACTAAAACCGTCCAAAATGCCAGCGCCAGCGTTGAACAGAATAATAAGGCACCTGACTCACTGTGCACGGCGAAACCCTCGGTGTTCGATTGTAACTGCTAGGCAATACCCGAACCCCACAAAAAAGCCCAGCCATTCAGGGCTGAGCTCTTTGATCTGCTGAATAAAAGCTATTTAATTTTGGTAAAGACCACCAACAGTGTATAGATCGCGAGCGACTCGATGAGCACAAGACCAAGAATCAAGACGAACTGAATTCCTGGACGTGCTCCTGGGTTGCGTGCGAGAGCTTCGGCTGCTGACGCAGTCGCTCTGCCTTGCCCCAGGCCACAGAGGCCTGATGCAATTCCCATACCGATGCCTGCGGCAATCGGCACACCCCAGTTCGAGGAACCTCCCTCTGGGCCCTGGGCATAGACCGGCATAGCCAGTAACAGAATGGCCATGACCATGAAGACGTACATCATCGTTTTACGCATGTTCTCTCTCCTATAAAAATGCTTCCAGTGGGTGGTTGACGCTCACCGTGCTGGCGCCCTCACGCTTGAAGCGAAAATTAGTGCTCTTGGGCGACCGCGCCCGCCAGATAAATGGTCGTCAACAAAGTAAAGATGTATGCCTGAAGGAAAGCAACCATTGTATGTAACCCTAAAAAGACAACCGGAATGCCAATAGGTATCAATGACAGGAAGACCAGCGTCACCATGTCACCCGCAAACATATTGGCGTAGAGACGGACGGTGAGCGACATGAGGCGTGCCAGATTCCCAATAATTTCAATGGGAAACATCACGGGAGAAAGCCACCACACTGGGCCAAAGAAGTGCTTGAGATATCCAAACGGTCCCTGAGCTTTGACTCCGTGATAGTTATAGTAAACAAAGACCACCACGGCGCATCCCAATGGGATTGCCGGGGTAGCAGTTGGTGATTCAAAACCAGGTATAAGTCCGATCAAATTGCTAATCAGGATAAAAAGAAATATCGCGGAAAGAATGGGGGTGAATCTCTTGCTGTGGGCTCCAACTATTTCCGCCTCCTGGTTACCGATAAACTCGTGAAATACCTCGGCCAGATGTTGCAATCCGCCCGGCTTTTCTGCCGACAGGCGAGATCGGATCAAGAGAAAAACCACGATCAGGAATCCCAATACGAGCACTTCCATGGCAAAAGCATTGGTGATCGGGGCCTCGGGATGAGCGGGATGAAAAGGGCGTGGCAAGGCTTGCAAAAAGGCGTTCACCGGTCCGCCGAAGACCTTGTTCAGGAGCGCAGTAAACCACAATTGTTCGGGCATTCGACTGAATTTCCTGGAATTTAGAAATTGATCCTTCGCTACGCTCAGGATTTCGCCTGCGGCCCTTCGGTTCGCTTCGCTCACCTCTAGGGTGACATTCTCTTCGGCTTCACCTCAGCGTGACAAGCTGTGCACTCACGCCCGCAAAACGCTCAAGTTGATCCTTCGCTACGCTCAGGATTTCGCCTGCGGACTCCCGCTACGCTCACGCCCGCAAAACGGCTCAAGTTAGAATCCGCGCCGGAGCGCTCCGTAGGTCTCAACCACGGCTTCGATCAGAACCGCGCCCACGGGAACGAAGAGCCCCACAAAGAGGCCGTAACCGCTCATGGCAGAACTTTTGAATATAACATAGGCTCCAACCACGATCAAAATATAGCGCATGAAAAAACCGGCAACGACGCGCGAACCCGATTGTCGATGGGGACTGTTGGTCGCACGGTCGCCCAGCGCCACTACCGCGCGCTTGAGCCAATAAAAATTGAAGAAGGCAATTACCGAGCCCGCCACAAATCCGAGCGCCATCGCCAGATGAAACTTGATGAGGAGAACCGGCAAAATCAGGAGAGGCAGAATCAACATCGTGCGAACCATGCGCTGATAAGCTCGCGCATAAAATACTTCAGCTTCCGGAGAAGGGCTGGGCTGAGGCGCGGAAGGCGAAGAACCACCGTTCAATTCTTCGACTCCGCCGACATGGCCACGCGTATGAGTTGCACGAACCCGGCGACGATCCCTACTAGAAGGCCAACCACATAAATCCAATTCTTATGAAGCCAGCGGTCGAGGAGCGTGCCGATTGCCCATCCGATAAAGGTTGCTGCCGGCAGGCCAAGGCCTGCCTGGATATATTTTTCCGCATTCATCCATTGCTTCTTAGGGCTCTGCTCATCCGGCATATCTTCCATTCTGCGGCGCGCGGGTGGTAGATGCAAGCGGGTAAGCTAATCCCGCCATCGCGTTGAGTGTCTTAAATGTCTCGATTGTTCACCGCGCCGGTGCGATACTACCGGACATGATAACCAAGATAAAAATCATGCTGCTTGTCCTGATGGCCCTGTTTGCCTTAGCTGCTTTCCGCCAAAGCGCGACTGCGCCAGGATCGGGGCCGGAATACGTTAATAATAAAAACCTGAAGCTTCCCGAGAATTACCGGGAGTGGGTGTACCTGACTTCAGGATTTGACATGAGTTATAACCCCGGCAGGGCGGCTGGCCATCACATGTTCGACAACGTCTTTGTGAATCCCGAAGCCTACAAGGCTTATGTGCAAACGGGCACCTGGCCCGACAAGACTGTGCTGGTGCTCGAAGTTCGAGGAGCGGAAGGCAAAGGCTCAATCAATCAGCAGGGCAATTATCAGAGCACAGATGTAATGGGGTTGGAAGTGCATGTGAAAGACGAAGCCCGTTTCCAGGGCAAGTGGGCGTTTTTCGGTTTTGACGAAGGCAAGACCGGCAAGATGATTCCGTTCACGGCAGACTGCTATACATGCCACCAAGCCCACGGAGCGGTGGACACAACGTTTGTACAGTTCTACCCAACGTTGTTGCCCATCGCAAAAAGCAAAGGAACTCTCAGCGCCTCCTATTTGAAGGAAGGTGAAAAAGCAGCCAAGGATTAGGTCCAGTCAGCCGGTGGGTTGTCTACGTTCCGAATCTCTCCGCCGCGCGAGCCTTTGCTTTCGCTGCCTCCTCTTCACGGTTCTTTGGCGGCGCGCTCGTTTCGAGCGAGTGAAGAAGACGCATTGAGATGCTCGCTACCTCATCCACAGCAGCCAGAAATGGCTCTTCGTTGGCCTTCGAGGGTTTATTGAAGCCGGTAATCTTGCGCACGAACTGGAGCGAAGCAGCCCGAATCTCTTCCTCAGTGACGGGCGGATCAAAGTTAAATAGCGTTTTGATGTTCCTGCACATTTTCTTAATATACAACGTGGCACCTGAGACGGCCCTTGTTTCATCCTGAGACGCGCATCTCGGGATTTGGCCGTTTCCCAACCTTTAATCCCCTTAAAAACCAGTAACTTACGACGGATTAGCTTTTGGCCGTCCTTTTGCTCTAAAGATTCTGATAGTCTTCACGCCTCTCCCCAACATCGGGGTTCTGCTGGGTTGTGAAGAAGGGCATGCTGGTTCTTCGGAGAACAAACTGGATCATCAGAAGATGACACTAGCCACGCTCAGCCTGAGCGAAATCGCGGCGTTCTGGCGCTCTGCCCGGCGTCTATACACGATCTATGCCGAATTGGACCGGACGTTCGAGATCGGCGCGCCTCCGTGCCGCGATTTGGATTATCCCGTAGACCGTTCCGAACCGGAAGTTATTGGGCGCGTGCGCCAATGGTTTGACCAGATGGATGGCCACGTGCAGGTTTGGCAGTTGCGTCAGTTGCTGCAAAGCACCAATCTTCAGACTGAAGAGAACCTGCGCGACCTTATCCAACGCCATAGTGCCAAGCCGCAACGGACGGAGATTGACCGCGACAAGATCGATTTTCTGCTCGTCCAATATTTCGCCCACTGCGCCCCTCAAGGCCTGTACGAACGCCAGATCACTCTTGAAGAAGTCGCGCGCGTGCTGGCGCCGGTGTTGGGAGGGATTCCGCCTAAGTTTCCAGACTGGTCCAGCGAACTCGATGTGCGTCTCGAGCAGCTCAATCAATGCCAAAGCCTGGAGCACCTGCAAGACTCCGGGGCACTGGTGGAGGCGCGCGAATTAAAGCTCGAAACCGGCAAAGATTATTTCGAGCCTGCCTGTCTGATCGCTTTTACCCGTTTCAACTTCCTGGCCAGGCGCGCGTTTTTTCGGGCCATGCATCTTGACCTTCACGCCATACGAAACTGCATCAACCAGTTGGAGCGGCTCGGGTTTGATTCCGTGAATTGCACCGCTGCGGGACTGAGCACTCGTGAGTCGTTGGAGCAGATCCGTCATCTGGTTCATCAATGGAAAACCCCGTTTCGTGCTCCCTATTCGGGTGGGTCTTCCTTCTTGCAACTCATTCAATTGAGGCATGTGCTGGAACAGACGCTTGAGCAGGTTCATCAGGATGCATTGTCCCAAAAAGAGGTGAAAGCCGCCCCGCCCTCGGTACAAAAGCTCGAAGAACCAGTGGCTGAGCCAAACATCGAAATGGAATCGCCTCCTGACCGAGCCGAAAGCGCGCCCCAGGAATTCGCCGTTGAGCAGCCGATACAGGCAGAAACGGAGGAGGCGCCCAAGACTGCTCAGGTCATTCCAATCGATATTCAAAAACAGAAGGAAGCTCAACAAGCTGCTCCGGAAAAAGCCTCCGCTGCAAAGGCGGCAGCCGCCGAGCCGGCCGCTTTGCCTGAACAGCCGCCCATGAGCATCTCCGAACTCCACGCAGGTTCCGCACAAGTCGAGAGTGGTCATCAAGACCACGACTATCTTGACCAATGTGTAGCGGATATTACTCAACAATTGTTGGCTATGCCTCCGAAAAAGAGTCCTGGGGTCCGGCCAATTCTCCTGGCGGGCTGCAAGTTGTTGATTGCTACCTGGGAAGCGGAAGCCTTTACTGACCAGACCAATGAAACTTCGGTCGCGCTGCGGCGGGCAGTAGCAGCGCGTACGATCCTGCATGTGTGTCTTGAGCGGCACAAAAGGCATGAACCCACCGATGTTAGCGCTGCTCTGGAAATCGCCAATCGTGCGGTCGATGAAATGAGAGAGCACGTCGCCAAAGCGAAAGAATCGAGAAATATCGACGCTGCCGTAAACCTCGCAGCCACCACCAAGCGACTCTTGAGTCTGTTGGAAGAAGGCGAGAGGCTCCGCTCATGAGGATGACTGTTATGCGGGCGCTAACGACGATTTTCTCTGCGGGAATTCCATTCTCGCTGAGAATTAGGTAAATGGGTAATTGAGAAGCAAAGGCAAAATCTTCAGAGCGCCATGGATATCAAGGGCGAAGCCCTTCGCTAGTCGGAAGCGAAAGAGACAAGAGAAATAAATCGTCATCCTGTCTATTCGCGCGCCAGCGCGAAGATTGGAACGACCTTATGTTTCGTAGTTGCCGGAAGGATTCCGCTACGATAAACGTGAGCTGAGAAACAGTCTCAGGATGAGACATAAAAGTTGTCTCATGTGCTCCTGACGCGCGTGAGGCTGTTCTTTGCCTTCGCATATATTTCCATAACTATTTGATTTTAAACGACTTAAATCTATTCAATCCAAGTCTGTCGAATGCACTGACTTGGTTGCGCAATTGCTCTCTGTTTCTAAGGATTTTCTTGGGCAGGGGTTTGTCCGTTTGAAAAAGATTCTGATCGTCGATGATTCACCCGCTGAAGTCAGGCTGATTCAGTCTGTTCTGGACAAAGGGGGATATTTCTCTGTGGCCATCCACGATCCCTTGCGGATCGAGCAGATGATCGATATGGAGCGCCCCAACCTCATTCTGATGGATGTGGTCATGCCCCAGCGGAACGGCTTTCAGGCCTGCCGGGAGCTGAAAGGCAATACCGCGTATGCCAGTATCCCGGTGATTTTGGTCAGCTCCAAAAATGGGGAAAGCGACAGGTTTTGGGCTAAGCGGCAAGGGGCTGACGATTATGTAACCAAGCCCTTTACGAGCGAAGAGCTTATCGTTGCCGTACGTAAATTTGTTGGATGAAGACAATGGCAGAACAGCAACAACTTGAGGCGTTTTGGCGGCGTGAGCGAAGCGGGAGCCGCAAGCCGAAATCCTGATCCCGCAAAGCGGGAGAAGTATCTATTGAAGACAATGGCAGAACAGCAACAACTCGAACCATTGGCCGAACCCGAGCAGCTTGAACTGCTGCCCAAGGCTGCGCCTGATCGCCAATATTGCATATTCCGGACTGGCCGCGAGCGATTTTGTTTTTCCGTACTGGATGTTGAGGAGGTAGTGGAGTGGCCGAACCTGACCCGTGTTCCTCTATCTCCCACATTCTTAATGGGTATTTTCAACCTGCGCGGCTCGATTGTTCCTGTGGTAGATATCGCTTTTACCGAGGGGCGCCGGCCGGATCTGCAACCCAAGCATGTAGTAGTTGCTTCATTGCGCGCCGAAGGCGACCGCGACGTTTTGCGGATTGGTATTGCCGCCGATGAGGTGATCGGGACCTGCACCACCTCGGAGCCTTTGCTGGTAGAGGAATCGCCGCGCGACGTGCCCCATTGCTGCGGTATGTTGCGCCATGAAGACCGGTTGGCGTTGGCTCTGAATTTAAAGAAATTAACGGAGACATTTCCTGTCCCTGTGATTTAGCGGGAGGAGTTTTATGAAAGGTCGGCTGAACAAAGCGCTACTGATGATGATTAGCGTGCTCTTCATAGCGCTATTTGCGGTCCTGTACTTTGCCTACAACGCAGGGGCGGCCTCGGGTGGACGTCCGCTGAGCGACTTTGGCGGCTTGCCTGGCCACGCCGGAGTGTCGCTGCTGGGGGCATTCGTTATCTGCTTAGGTGCAGGAATGTTTGTGTGGTTCGTGCTGTCCAGCCGCGTGATGGCGCCGGTAAAGACTCTGGCTGAGTTCTCCGAACGCCTCTCCCACGGCGATTTTCGCGCCAAGGCCAGTGTGGATTCTGCCGACGATTTCGGGCTCATTGCTGAGCATTTGAACCGTGCCGCGGAGAGTTCCTCCCGCGCCATGTTCAACCAGGAAGCCCAGGAGAGCCTGCAAAAGAGCGTCACGGAATTCTTGACCATTGTCAGCCAGATCGCCCGTGGCGATCTCACCTTGCGTGGACGGGTAACCAACGACGCGCTCGGCAACGTAGTCGACTCCGTCAACTACATGTTGGATAACTTCGCTAAAGTGCTGGAGCGCGTGCGCAAGGCCGCTATCGACGTCCAATCCAGTGCTAATGAAATCCTCATCGCTTCGGAAGAAATGTCCTCCGGCGCAATCCAGCAAGACCAGGAAATCACCAATACTTCCTCCGCTGTGGAAGAACTCACCGTATCCATGAAACAGGTGTCCAACAACGCAGAAGCCAGCGCAGAAGCTGCACGGCGCGCCCTCGATGCAGCCGAGCAAGGCAACCGCTCGGTGCATGACACTCTGGAAGGCATGCAGCGGATTCGCTCTTCCGTGCAGGCTACCGCAAAACGCATCAAGGCCCTTGGTGATCGTTCTCTGGAAATTTCAGAGATCGTCAACGTGATCAACGACATTACCGAGCAAACTAACTTGCTGGCTCTTAATGCCGCCATCGAGGCGGCCCGCGCCGGTGAAGCAGGCCGCGGGTTTGCCGTAGTTGCCGACGAAGTCCGCAAACTGGCCGAGCACTCGCGCAACGCCACCAAGGATATTGCTGCATTGATCAAAGCCATCCAGGCTGAAACCAACGACGCTGTCGTAGTCATGGAAGAAGGCACCAAAGAAGTGGAAATCGGCGCCAAGCTGGCCGACCAGGCCGGCAAAGCCCTGGAAGCCATTTCCAACGTCGTTCGCCAATCTGCCGAGTTGGTGCAAGAGATCTCATTAGCTTCAAAGCAGCAGGTGCGCGGCACAGAAGGCGTGGCCAACGCCATGCAGATCATCTCCAACATTACGCGCCAGACTTCACAAGGCGCGCGGCAGACGGCGCGCACGGTGGAGCAACTGGTGCACATGTCAGAGCAGCTCAATGAGGCGCTGTCGCAATTCCGCGTATCGGCGGGTTCTGCAAACGAGCCGCGTCCGGAGCTGGTGGCTGCTGCCAGAAGGTAAGGCAAGCAAAACCAAAACCTACCACGGAGACACGAAGGCGCGGAGAAAAACAGAATCAATTTTCACCGCAAAGTACGCGAGGGACGCAAAGGAAATACAAGACAAACCACAGAGGACACGGAGGAACACAGAGAAAAAACCAAATCAATAGCTTTGGGACCAGAGATTGATTTATGTCAGGGCATGTACTCAGTCATTCTCGTGAAATTAGCAAGGGCAATTTAAGGGACTAACAAATGCAGAATTTTCACAGAAGCCAAATCAATTCATCTCTGCGTTTTTCTGCGGCCTCTGCGGTAAGTTGTGACTTGGGTTTTCCTCTGTGTCCTCTGTGGTTAAAGGTTTTTATTTCGATTTGAACTGAACGAAAAAAGAAAACGGGGCTTCATTCTTGGTTATGGTGAGCGAGCACGAGTTGAGCGAGATTCGTGGATTGATTGAAACGCGGTCGGGAATTTTGTTCGACGAGTCGCGCGAACGGTTCTTCTCCACCCGTGTGCGAGAACATGTTGAGGCGAAATCTCTCGCCCATGGCACCGATCTGTTGCGCCTCATCAAGAATTCCAACGTCGAATATGACTCGCTGCTGCAGAGACTGCTCACCCAGGAGACCTCGTTCTTTCGGTATCCGGCGGTTTACGAAATCCTGGAAAAAAAGGTGTTGCCCGAATTGCACATGAAGAAGTTCTGGGAAAATCCGCGGTCGCTGCGCGTCTGGAGTGCCGGTTGCGCAACCGGCGAAGAGCCTTACAGCATCGCGGTCACCATCGCCGATGCGCTGGAATTCGCCGATGCCTGGAATATTCACATTCTGGCTACCGACATCAGCCGACAGGCTTTAGACCATGCTGAGCACGGCATCTATGGCGCCCGTGAACTTGCCCAGGTCAATCCAAAACAACGGGAACAGTATTTTTCCAGGAACGGCGACCATTACGTGGTGAAACCTCGAATCCGTAACCTGGTCACGTTTGCGCCCATGAACCTGGCCCAGGTTGTCTACATGGGCAAGTTCGACTGCATTTTCTGCATGAACGTGCTGATCTACTTTTCCGAAGAACGGCAGGCCCAGTTGATCCAGCGGTTCTACGAATACCTGGAGCCGGGCGGGTATTTGTTTCTTGGCCATGCTGAGAGCATTGCCAAGTCCGACGTAACGTTTGAAACACATGTTTATCGCGACTCGCGCATTTACCAGAAACCGGCGACCTCCCGCCGGGCAGCGGTCGCGCAGGAGAAGGCGTGAACGAGCAAGGCGCAGAATTCGTAGAGATATTTCTTCAGGAAGCTTCCGAGCACCTGCAATTCCTGAGGGAATACTCCGGAATCCTGCAAGACCCATATCCTCAGCCTGATGACATCGAGCGCCTCTATATCTCGGCCCATACCCTTGGCGGGACGTCCGCCTCTTATGGCTTCCCATTGTTCTCAGAGGTCTCTGGCAAGCTGGCCCATATCTTCCAATATGCCATGAATGCCACGATCTCGCCCGATGCTACTGGGCCTCTGGTGGAGTTCATCTCGGAAGCTATTGCCGTCCTTGAGTCTGATCTGCTGATGATCAGCACCAACTCAGTTGAAGCAGCAGACGATATCGATGTTTTCAAACAAAGATATCCATTCGCCTTTCAGACCGCAGCCAGCGCTCCGGCGCCGCAGGAAACCAAAGTCAAGACACAAGTTCCGGAGGAAGAGAGCGAGCCTGCTCCTGCGCCAATGAACGCGGTTAGCGAGGACCAAGCGGTTCCGGTTGCTGCTACACCCGTAGAGCCTTCACCAGCTCCAGGTGCCCCAGTGGATGTTGAGGCAACTTCTGAGGTCGCTGCCGCTGCTGTGACCCCAGTCGCTGCGCCGGTCGAGGCGGCTACCGTACCTTTCGAGATCGTCGCTTCTCCCACGCCAGATGTTGAGGCAGCAGCAACCGCCGATTCGCCGAACCCCGAAGCTGCAGCCCCACTACTCCCACAAGATAGCGAGGTTCCGGCGGAGATTCTGGAATTCTTTGTTCCCGAAGCAGAAGAGCATCTTCAGGTCGTGACCAACTGTCTGCTGTCGCTCGAGACCAATCCCAACCCAGAAGAAATCAACCATCTGCTGCGCGCCATGCACACTGTTAAAGGTTCGGCAGCGCAGGTTGGATTGCAGCGCATTGCCCGGGTTGCCCATCGCGCCGAGGATTTGATCGGACGCCTTCGCGATGGAGCTTTGCGTCCCAGCGCCGAAATCATCGACATCTGCCTGGAAGCCGTCGATATTCTTAAGAAATTTCTGTACCGCCAGTGGATCGATGAGAACGCCATCTACGCGGCAGTTCAGCCGCTCTTCACCCGCATTGCCCGGCTCGTTCCCGAAGAGGTGCAAACCGTTGCCGAGGCTTCCGGAATGGCAATCGAGCTGGTTCCGGTTGTTGCTCAGCCGCAACCCGCGGCTTCCGAGACGATTCTCGACATCGATGTTCTTGGCGATCAACCGGCGACGATGGAAGCAGTGTTTCAAGTGCTGGCTCCTGCGGCAGAATTAACTCAGGCTGGAGCACCGGAGCCGGGCCTCTTTGAGAAGTCCGGAGATCGCACAAAAGAAGGGGACCTCAAAAAAGAGCCGGCCGCCATGCCGCAATCGAAGTCGGTTCGTATTGCCCTGGAGCGGCTGGACCGCATGATGAACGCAGTGGGCGAACTGGTGATCAACCGTACGCGAATGCTGGGCCGGGTCGCCGAACTCGAGCGTCTTGCCGACGTGCTGAATTTTTCCAAGGCCCGTATGCAGGACAAAGTCGCGGAATTTCAGGAGAAATACGAATTTGGCCGGATCTCCTCCGTTCCGGTGAGGCAAAAGAAAGCTCCCGAAGCGTTTCCCTTGCGCGGCGGATATTCCAGCTATTCGCACTCCTTCGATCATGCGCTGGCCGAATTCAGCGAGTTGGAGATGGACCGCTACGATGATTTCAACATCCTTTCCCGCTCGCTCACGGAAATCTCAGCCGACATCACCGAGGTGCTCACCCAGCTTGATGGGTTTGTGCGTCGCGTGGATTCCGATATAGACGAGTTCACCAAATTGGCGCATCGTCTGCAGGACGAGATCACCCAGGCGCGAATGGTTCCGATCGGCAATCTGTATACGCGCTTGACTCGAACAGTCCGCGACGCGGCTAAAGCTTCCAACAAGAAGGTCGAGTTGACCCTGGCTGGGGCCGAGACCGAGCTCGACAACAACATCATTCAGCAGATTTCCGATCCGTTGATTCATCTCGTCCGCAATGCGGTTGCTCACGGCATCGAGCGTGAAGAGGTACGCTATCAGTCGGGCAAGAGCGACCACGGTAATGTTGCTGTGCGCGCCTATCATCGCGGGAATCACATTTACATAGAAGTTGAAGACGATGGTCGCGGCATTGACTACGAAAAAGTCCGCAAGACCGCGGTGGAAAACGGCCTGATTGGATTCGATACAGCGGCAGGCTTAAGTGAGCACGACCTACTGGAATTTATCTTCCACCCCGGCTTCTCAACCGCACCACGCAAGAGCGAGCTGGCGGGACGTGGAGTCGGCCTTGACGTGGTCCGCTCCAACATCGCCCAGTTGAACGGCGAAATCGAGATAGATACGGAAAAAGGCCGGGGTACACGCTTCACTCTGAAAGTGCCGTTGACCCTGATCATCTCCCAGGCGCTCTTTATCCGTTGTGGCAGGCACATGTTCGCGATGCCGCTGGCATTTGTAGAAGAGATTCGCCGCCTGAAGGAAACTGAAATCGAAGAGGTAGGCGGAAAGCTGCTTACCAAGGTGCGCGATGTCGTCACAGAAATCGTGAGGCTTGATTCCGCTTTGGGCCTTGAGGCGATCGAGCCTATCAATGGCTTCTTCCGCATGGTAATTGTGAACGTGGCCGGCAGACAGGTCGGCATTGTAGTCGAAGAAGTAATCCGCAAGGACGAAATCGTTATCAAGAGCCTGGGTGAGTATCTTCGCAACGTCAAGATGTTTCCCGGATCGACTATCGCTCCCGACGGCAGCTTGATCCTTCTGATCGACGTGAATCGGCTGATCGTCGGTGAGGCCATCGAGCATCGCCCACTGATGACAAGTGCCAATGCCGCCCGGATATTCGCTCCCGGCGCACAAGCCGTGGCCCACGGGACCATACCCCAGGAGGCAATCGACGTTGTTCCTGAGGAAAAAGTTGTGGTCCTGGTCGACGACTCCATCAGCGTGCGCAAGTTTGTTGGCCGAATGCTGGAGAAAGCCGGATATCGGGTGAGACTGGCTTCCGATGGTCTGGAGGCTCTCGAGATTGTCACGCAAACCCGATGCAACCTGGTGGTGACCGACCTCGAAATGCCGCGCACCAATGGTTACGAACTGATGGCCCATTTGCGTCAGGATCCGCAAACACACGGCATCCCAGTGATGGTAGTGACCTCGCGGGCCGGAGCCAAGCATCGCGACCGTGCCATGAAAGAAGGCGCTGCTTCATTCCTGACCAAACCAGTTCAGGAAGACCAATTCATCGCCACCGTAAACCAGTTGATTGGCAGCACAGCCAGCGGTGCAGCAAGAGCAGTTGCAGCAACGGTGCAGTAAAGACGATTTTGAACGATGGAACTGACCAAGAGAATTCGGGTGCTTATTGTCGACGACTCGGCCTTCATGCGCAAGGTGCTCCATAGCATCATCGCCGCGGATGCTCAACTCGAGGTTTGCGGCGAGGCACGCGATGGACGCGATGCCGTAACGCAGTCCGAAACGCTCAAGCCCGACGTCATCACCATGGACATCAACATGCCGCATGTCGATGGGCTCCAGGCAACCGAGATCATCATGTCAAGCAACCCTCGTGCCATCGTGGTGGTCAGCTCCGAATCCCGCGAAGGCGCAGAGGTCACTCTAAAAGCGCTTGAGTTGGGTGCTATTGATTTCGTTGCCAAGCCCACTGGCGGCATCGACCTCGACATGAACTCGGTAAAAGAAGAGCTTTGCCGTAAGCTAAAGGTCGCGGCCAAAGTAAGGGTCGTGCGCACCGCCACGCGTTCCAAATTGCAACAAGACATTGCTGCCGGCGCGCCTCGGACCGAGCCGGCTAAAAGTTTTGAGCAGTCGCTTTCCGAAAACCGCTCTGGTGGCACAGCGACCGCAGTTGCGCCCGCTCCAGCGCGCGGAGGCGGAAAATTTCCCATCGTGGTTGTCGCCGCCTCCACTGGAGGTCCGGCCACGCTCATGAAGTTCATTCCGCATTTCCCTAAAGATTTTCCGGGGGCCGTGATCCTGGTACAGCACATGCCCGGCAGTTTTACAGCGCAGTTCAGCCAGCAACTTCAAGAGGTCTCTCAGATAAGGGTCAAAGAGGCAGAAGGCGGCGAGATCATTGTTCCCGGCCAGCTCTATATCTGCCCCGGCTCGCACCACATGCGGGTCTCACCCACAGGAAGAGTCTCGCTTGACGATGGGCCTCGCATCGGAGGATATCGGCCCTGTGCCGACTTGACCCTTGACAGCGCTGCCGACTACGCCGGGCCGATGAGCATTGGAATCATTCTCACCGGCATGGGCAACGATGGCTCCAAGGGCGTGCAGACAGTCAAGAATGTAGGCGGTCATATCATCGCTCAAGATGAAGCCACGGCAGTGATCTTCGGCATGCCGCAGGAGGCCATCAAGACCGGAGCGGTAGATCAGATACTGCCCATCGATGCCATTTACAACGCGATCGAAAAACGCGTGCTGTACATCTTTGGAGCAGCGAAGGTGGGGGCATTGTGAGGTCGCGACAGGCGCCTGTGCCCCAAGGTCCGCGTGAAGATGTGATCCTCTTCACTGTATGCGGGTTCCGCTTCGCGATTGCCGCCAATGCAGTAAGCGAAATCCGGGGGCTTGAGGGATTGCAGCGTTTCTCGCTCGGTGCGTCGTATTTGCGGTCGGCCCAGGTGGATTTTACTCTGGAGCGTAATGGCACGATTTATTTTGTTGTGGATGCTGCGCGGCATTTTCGACTGCCTCCGTCGAAGCCTGCGCGGGTGTTGATTCTGCAACACACCACGGTAGCCATCCAGGTCGACAGCACCGACCGCATGACCGAGATATCGGTGCTTCATGCCCTGCCTCAGGCTTTCAGCGGCGATGAGCGAAATTGGTATCGAGGCTTGGCGGTCATCAACGGTGATGTGGTTGCGGTCGTAAACCAAAATGCGTTCGTGAGCAAAGCGGAGATGGCTGTTCTGAAAACTGCGGTCCAGCGCTCTCAAGGAGCGGCGGCCGGATGAGCACCACCGGAGAAAAATCGTTTGTAATCTTTCCGTTGGGGACGCGGCGGTTCGCTTTTCCCGCTGAAGAGGTTACCGAATTGGCGAAGCCGGATCTCCTGCAGGTCTTTCCTCACCGCACTGCGATGCTCGCGGGAGTCCTGGTTCGCCGGGGCAGAATCATCCCGGTGCTCGATGTAGCCCAGGTGTTGGTAGGGCCGGATGCGCCGCCCAGGAAATTTTATTTGATTGTGAATCGCCAATGCGGACAGCGACAGGAGCGGACTGCGATTCCTGTGACCGGAGAATGCGAACTCTCCAATGCCGAATTCCGCGCGTCTTCCGGCTCGATGCCTCGCCATGTTACCGGGTTTTTGTCGGTGAACGAGGAAGTCATAGAAGTCGTGGCTCTCGAAAAGTTGATTTTTGAGGAGGCCACGGCATGAGCAAGCTGGCCTCTGGACCGGCGAAAATCCTGTTGATCGATGCCAATGTGTTCTTTGCCAAGCGGCTTACAGAGGCATTGAAACAGGAAGGGTTCGAGGTCATACACAGCACCCAGTCGGCGTATGCGCTTACCATGCTCGAATACGACACGCCGTCTGTGATTCTGTGCTCGACCAGCATGAAGGAGATGAGCGCTCACGATGTGGCGCCCATTGTCCATGCCGCTCCGAAGACCGTGTTGGTTCCGGTCATCGCGATGGGTGAAGGCGGCGACCAAGCCCTGATGGAGGCATTCCGCGCCGGATGTGCTGATTATGTCGATAAGCGCCTGGGGCCGGAACTGATTGCCGCCCACATCAAGACTTTTTTGAGAAGCAATTCCGAAGGTTTTCAGCCGGTCCAGATGCTCGGCTCATCCGACGCTGCGCTCACTGGCAGCCTCTCGCATCTTGACCTGCCGGGTGTGGTGCAGATGCTGGCCCACTCACGCCAGAGTGGATCGCTCTACGTAAATGCCGGACGCATCGACGGGCTCATGTTTTTTGAAAACGGCATCATCTCTCATGCCGAGAGTGGAGACCTGATTGGAGACGATGCTGTGGTCCACATCGTAAAGTACTGCAACGGAGTTGAGACCGGCTCATACAAATTTGTGCCGGGAGCGAGCGCGGCCACCCGTACCGTGCTCAGGTCGGCAACTGAGCTGATGCTCGAGGCCCTGCGCGAGTGGGACGAGGCTGCTCAGGACAGCGCCGAGGGAGGATTCTAATGAGCACGACGCCGACTGTCTATTTCATCGACGACAGCGCCACCATGCGGGAGGTAATCAAGATCGCCTTCCGGCGCGAAAACATCAACGTGGTCGCCTGCCACGACGCAGCCAGCGCTCTGGACGAGATCGAAAAATCGAAACCCGATATCGTGATCACCGACGTGATCATGCCCGGCAAAGATGGATACGAAGTTTGCCAGCACATCAAGAGTCATGCCGCGTTGTCGAAGACCCCGGTAATACTGATGTCCGGCGTAGTGAACCGCGCCGTAGCGGAACGGGCGTTTCTCGTCAAAGCCGATGAGTTGCTGCGCAAGCCCTTCCAACCACAAGACCTGATCGCCCGCGTCAAGCAACTGCTTAAGCCTAACGGCGCGTCCGCTCCCACTCCCGTATCTGCGGCTAACGCTGCGGTGGCCCTGAGCAGCATCTTTTCGTCCGCGGCTGCTGCGCCGGCCCAACCCCGGCCCGCCACTGTTCCCGGGCCGCGTCCGGTTCCGGCGATCGCCGCATCTGTGGCTCCTGCTCCTGCGCCCGTTGCAACTCCTGCGCCGAGCCTCGTCGCAACTATGCCGATGCCGACTACGCCGATTCCAACTCCCGCACCTGCTCCGGCTCCGCAAGTCAACAAAGTCGCGGCCTCCAGTGACAGCGCGAAACTGAAGATCGAGATCATGCGCCTGGAAGGTCTCGTGAAAAAACTGCAGTCGGAACTCACCGCGGAGCGCGAATACTCTCATGCGCTCGAGGCACACATCAAAACTTTGCAGGAGGCGGAATAACCCTCGATCCCTGGTGTGCTACACTATTCTTTTCAATCACATAGCCTTGAAAGCACATGCTCCTTTCAAAAGAATATGTCGGGTATCTGGCCCGGCAAATAACCGAAAAACTGATTGCCGGCGAATTCATTGAGACTAAAGACACCAAAGAGGTCGCCTTGGTGGCAAGCGCATTGAATGAGGCCTTGCTGGAAGAACTGCAACTCGAAGACCGCATTAACGATGAAGTGCGGTTGATCCTGGAGCAATATCAGGATGAGATGAGCAGAGCCGGAGCCAGCTACCAGGAGATGTTTAAGAGAGTCAAAGGCGAACTGGTGCGCAAATATAAGGCGGTGCTGTGAGACTTTCCCGCGACAAGGTCAACAAGCTGGCCCACACCGTCGCTGATGCGCTGGCCACAATCGAACAGGTGGATTTTCTCGAAGACCGCAACAGCATTCGCATGGAGGCCAAGCGGTTACTGGAAGAATTGCTGAAAGCCGAAGAAAAAATCGACGCTGCTGCCCGGCAGAAGATTGAAAGCCAGAGACGCACCATTGTCGAGGGGACCCAGGAGTGGGATATTCTTTACCGCAAATACTACAACGAAGAAGTTAAGAAGCTAGGCATCTAACAACCGTTATTGAAATTGCTGGCGCTGGCGGGCCGTCATCTGACTCCAGAGTTGATTCATGTTCTTCGCAATCCATTGATTGTTTGGTTCCTGGTTATACGCGGTTGCAAACCATTGATATGCTTTGACGCGGTCTTGTTGCACGCAGTGACCGCTGGCATAGAGCGCCGCCATCTGTACTGCGGCATTCGGATCGTCCTGCTCGGTTGCGGCTTTCAAATACATCATGCCTTGCTCGCAATTCTGGCGCACGCCGCGTCCTTGCAAATATCGTTGCGCTTTAGTGAGCGCGAGGCTGGGCTTCTCCCGGCCCGATGGTTTCTGAACTTCGCCGGCTTCAGCATGATTTGCAACATCTGAATTTTCACGGCTGGGCTTAAGGGCGACTGGTTTCACTTCTTTTTCCGGCTCGGTGGCAGGCTTCTTTAACTCTTCTGCAGCAAGGGTCCCTTTGGAAGTGTTCTTTGTTTTAGTCCCGCTGTTTGAGGGTTCTCCCGTGTTCGCTTGAGGATCTCCTTCGGTCTTCGAATTGGTTGCTGCCGGAGCATCGCTCTTAGCGTTCTTGGTCTCCTCGGAATTCCCCGGCGCGGTTTGGTTCTTACCCTCAGGGCGAGGCACAGTGGCGGGCCCTGGCCTGGGTGGCTCCGGCGGTTTGGCGTGGTAGGTGGCGCGCCATTGAACAAAAATCAAACCTGCAATTGCCAACAGGACGACCAGCAACACCAGCTTGCGTAAACCGCTGCGCGATGACGTTTCGTCTTCGAGAAGATATTCGCCATCGCCGCTCGTATCGGAATTCAACCCCAGGAACGACGGGCCTCCAATTCCGGAGTTGCTGTGCCGGCTACTGCGCGGGAAATCCTCTGGCTCCTCGCGCTCCATTTGGCTCAGAACCGCCGGCGCTGGAGCGGCTGCGCGCGACCAGCCTGAGGCTGCGTTCTCCATCTCAGGCGTAGGCAATTGAGCGTTCGCCATGGCGACCGCCCGTCCCGAGCCTTCTCTGCTGGCTGCATCGACGGCGATTCCGCTTCCCCGCCGCTCTTTTACTCTGCGATCGATCCTGCTTCCGCACATTCCGCAGAATTTGTGGCCGGCTTCATTCACATGGTTGCAGGAGGCGCACTTGAGATTCTCGGTCTTGCTGGTTCGCCTTTCACGTTGGCGACGCTCCATGCGCACGCCGCACATACCACAAAACCTGTTCTCCGGCCGATTTTGAGTGCCGCAGAAAGTACACATCATAAAACCCAAACTCCTTTTCAAAGACACGTTGAACATCTGCTTTTCAAAGAGCAGCTCACAAGTGTGATGAAGATTTGAGCAGGGGTGCTGCAAGGCCTAAGGGAAATAAACCGGCGCAGATGGCCATTCAAAACTGAAGATGGTTCAGCTCTCGAATCCCAATACGCAAAGAGTCGATACAGTCCGGCGGCAGCTTATCGCCTGACCGAACCCATTGAAACAAAGTCCCTGCCGCGTGCGCAGTGAGCTTGCTCCAGTCATTTCCCTGTTTGTAATCAGTGGTTTCATCCACTAGGCGTCCATTCAGGCAAAGAATCCAAGTCTCTACATTACGCCTTGGAACAAGTCGTGCGATTTGTTCGGAACCAGGGTCAACGACCGGCTTGCCGCTCTCTTTTAATGATTGATCGAGCTGTCTCAATCGGTCTTGGACTGTCCCCGTATCTGCATCAATTACGACAATTAATGCCGTTTGAGCATGGCGACTACGATAGAAATTTGTTTCCTTGACAAATCTTTTTCGCACCCAATTCTCCGCGCTCCCCTTGCCCGATGGAGAGAATTCACTTCTGATCTCGTACTTTCCCAATCCGCATTTCTTGAGATATCTGTAGATGAGCATATTCTGACGACCGTCCTCCGCGAGAACAGTCACCAACATTCGTTTACTCATCCTCCATTCCTCGGGCAATCAGTTCTGACGGCAATAAGTTTCCATCTTTATCGGGTTT
>DASZFK010000078.1:0-3234 GCA_035939855.1 Candidatus Angelobacter sp. | reverse complement strand
TGCGCAAGCACCTGGAATGGATGTTGCTCCTGAGCGGCGGAGCCATTGTCGTTCAGGACATGGTCTTCAAGCTTGAATACAACTTCCGCAGCCGCATGCACCTGGCGAGCTTTTATCTGGCGATTGCTCTGGGACTGCCGCTTCTTTTGGAAGGCATCGCGCGCGCCACGAACCGCCGCTGGGCGCGGACCATCATGACAGGCTTCTACTCGGCTTTTGCCATATTCATGCTGTGGGTGCTTCCACTGTTTCCGGCAGAGCCGAAACTTGCTCCTGTCTACCGGCAGATTACCCACATGGTTCCTCTTGCCTTCCCGATCCTGATTATTGTCCCGGCGTTTATCCTGGACTTGCTCAGCCCACGGCTCCAGAACTGGACAAAATTGCAGCAGGCTTTGCTGAATGGCATCCTCTTTGTTGGAGTTTTGATCGCAGTCCAATGGCCGTTCGCCAACTTCCTGATGTTCTCGTCGGCATCTCACAACTGGGTATTTGGAACTCACTATTTCCCGTACTTCTTTTCTCCGGCTCAAGTCCTGGAGCGTAGCCAGTTCTTAAACTTGGAAACCACAATCCAGTTCTGGAGGGGTATAGGACTGGCAGTCGTCGCCGCCGTGGTCAGCGCTCGAATTGGAATTACCTGGGGAAACTGGATGCGCCAAGTCCGGCGGTAAGCATTGAAAAACTGCCGCCGCGCATATAACATGCTTCCATCCATGCCCGCCATATTCCACGGCTTCACTTGACAGTGACCCCACTCACGCCGGGTCCGACGTCTGTTCATTTCAACCTGTCACTTATCAAAAGCCGAAAGGAATATTCCATGTCATCCAGAATCTCGCACAGAATTTTGTCTTCCACCTTGTTTCTATTGCTGAGCATCGCGGCGTTTGCCCAAACCAAGTCCCGGCATTTTGTTTTCGACTATTCATTTACAGTGCGCAATACCGATCCAGGCAAGCCCTTGCAGGTCTGGTTTCCCATGGCTGTTTCAGACCAGTTCCAGCAGGTGCGGATCATCTCCAAATCCGGTGATCTGCCATTACGCCAGACCCGCGAATCCGAGTATGGCAATCAGATGTTCTATGCCCACACAGATAAGGCCGATAAAGCCGAATATCACTTCAGCGTCAAGTATGATGTAGTCCGTTACGAGCACCTCGCTGATGTTTCCGCGCATGGCAGCGTCTCTCAGAAAGCTTTGGATCGTTTCCTGCAACCCGACAAGCTGGTGCCGGTCACGGGACGTCCTGCTGATCTGGCGGCGCAACAGGTCAAGCCCGGAATGTCGGAGATGCAAAAGGCGCGCGCGTTCTATGATTACACCTTCGACAACATGCGCTACGACAAGAGCGGTTCTGGCTGGGGACGAGGCGACACCCTATGGGCCTGCGATTCCAAGCACGGCAACTGCACCGATTTCCATTCCTTGTTTATCTCCATGGCGCGCTCCCAACACATCCCCGGACGCTTTGAGATGGGATTTTCCGTGCCTGAAAACCAGAATGCTGCTGATATAGCCGGCTATCATTGTTGGGCTGAGTTTTACACGCACGAGCGCGGCTGGTTTCCCGTGGACATCTCCGAAGCCTGGAAACACCAGAAAAAACGCGATTACTTTTTCGGCGCCCACGACGTTAATCGCATCCAGTTCAGCATAGGCCGAGACCTCGAACTCAGCCCCAAACAACAAGGCGACCGCTTGAACTACTTTATCTATCCTTATGTAGAAATGGATGGAAAACCATATCCCAACGTCGCCAATGCATTCTCATTCAGCGACGCATCCACAGCCCAACAAGCCAAGGCAAAATGAGAACAGACCGTCATCCCGAAAATCCTGTCCTGAGGTATCAGCCGAAGGGCCTACTCGCGCGACAGCACGAGTAGGCTTGAGGGCCTGCCCTGAGGTACTAGCCGAAGGGGACCTTGCTTTTTGTCTCGCAAATTTTAGATCGCCTCAACTACCCAAATTCCTCTCTGCGGTTTCTGCGTGCTCTGCGGTGTAATTCGTGTTTATTCGCGTGCATTCGCGGCTAAATGGTTTTCGATCAGCGTTCATCAGCGTAAAACCTGTCCTGAGGCACCCGCCGAAGGATCAGTGGTAAGAAACGGTTTTGGTTATGGCTCCGCTACACTGTGACCTCTGCGGTTAGTCTTGAATTGACTTCCTCTGTGTTCCTTCGTGTGCTCTGTAGTTAATTGTCGATATACTTTATGAGGATGCATCTCCCCCACTATCCATACCTGTTCCTCCTCTGCTGTGCATCGCTTTTCGCTCAATCTGTGGAAGCCAAGCATGCCCGTGTGGAGCTGATTGCGGAAAGCACCGGCGTTACTCCCGGCCACAAACTTCTGTTGGGTGCGCACTTCCAACTCGAGAAGGATTGGCACCTGTACTGGATCAATCCCGGAGATTCCGGCCAGCCTCCAGTAATCCACTGGCAGCTTCCATCGGGCTTCAGCGCTGGCGAGGCGCAGTGGCCGCGTCCGGAAAAACTGAAAAGCTCGCAGTCTGCCGATTATGTTTACAAAGACGATCTCTTGTTGATGGTTCCAGTGGAAGTGCTATCCAGTTTCAACAGCAAGTCTCCAGTCGATCTCGACGCCGATGTCAATTGGCTGATCTGCCGTGAAATCTGCCTGGCAGACCGTGCCCGGCTTCATCTTGCCTTGCTTGTTTCTTCCAATTCATCGCCCGACCCACGCCATGCTCAGCTCTTCAATCACGCCCGGCAACTCTTGCCCCGAGCATGGCCTACAGGGTGGAAGGCCACTGCAACCTCCAACAAAGATGCTTTCATTCTGTCGATAAAATCGGGCACGCCGCTCCGCGAAGCAGAGTTCTTTCCCTTAGAGCTCAGCCAGGTTGATAATGGCGCTCCTCAGCCCCTGAGGGCCACCGCGCAAGGAGCAAAGATCACGCTCAAAAAATCCGAGCAACTGGTGAAGCCGGTCTCGAAATTGAGAGGACTTCTAGTCATGCGCGACGGACACGCTTACGAAATCATCGCGCCCGTAGTCCAACAGTGAGCATAGAATAATAATAAGGAGGCACTGCCATGAAGAAATTCCTATTATCGATTGCCGGCTTGAGTGTTCTGTTCATTCTGATCTCTTCTGCATTGGCCGCCAAAGTGGGCGAGCCGGCGCCTGACTTCACTGCCACCGACAGCAACGGGGCCCGCCATCATCTTGCCGACTATAAAGGGAAATGTGTAGTGCTGGAATGGC
>DASZFK010000077.1:0-7842 GCA_035939855.1 Candidatus Angelobacter sp. | reverse complement strand
GGGAATGCCATAATAATCCTCCTCCACCAATGCCGCTTTAGCGCACGGAGTACGGCCCAAGGCGAAAGCGGCCCAAGACGCCCCCAACTGCTCTTCAACTTCTGCGCGCATCATCATGCTGGTGATCGTGTGAAGACGGAGAAGGGACTCACTGCTGTTAACGGCTGTTTCAAATGGAATCCATTCTCCACCGCACAACACCCGGATGCGCACGCGCCGGGCGCTGGGTACATTGGGAGCAAAGAAGGCATACTTGTTGCCAGCCCCAGTGTACAAACCGTATGGCAGCAGAAATCGCCCCGCACGACTGCGTGGGGCACTCAGCTTGTCAGGCAAGACCCACAGAACGCAGAGCGACAGATGAATCGCCCAAAATATGCAGAGAATGCGACGCTGAAGCGACACCGATTTAAGTTCCCTTATTGGGCCTGGCTAAGCGAAGCCCAGCCAGACCCTCCGATCGGGTTTTCGACACTATTCGCTTGACATTGGTTTTAACGGCGCTGATCCTCCCACGGGCCGCAATTTGCCACTAATCACTGTGCCACGGATCTGGGTTTCGCCGAGCAGCTTTGCGCCGCCTTTTCCCGCCTGTTCCAGCTTGATGGCTTCGTCAATCTGGCGAGCAGTTACATCCCTGAATTCCTGCAGTTCAGCGTGCGTGAGAAGAATTGCCTTGGCGTTTGTTTCCCATTTCCAGCAATTCTCCTCAAACCAGAATGGGCCGATCCTCTTACTGATAATCTCATGTACAGTCTTAGCTGTTGCGGGGTTCCGGAGTTCCTGATCCAATACCTCAGTAAACTTCGTCTTAAGTGAAACCAGCCGTTGCACATCGACGGGGTTGGGGGTTGGAGCGGGTCGCGCCGTTTGTGGTGGCTGTGTGGCGCCCGGCTTTTGGGCAGGCGGCTTGGAAGCTTGTGCCCATAAGCCGTTGCCGGTGCTTTGGCAGACGACCGTTGCAAAGAGCGCGATCACGACGGGCGACAAAATCAATGCAAACCGTTTCCAGTTTTGCCGCAAAGATATCCTGAGAGTCATCACTGATCTCCTTCACTGCATTATTAGACTTGGGCCTGGAGGGACGACCGGATAGTACCTGAGCGATATACCCTAGTCAATGATTTTCGCCAACTAACTGGCGTGCCTTGCAGTTAGCGCGCCGGATCGGATCAAGTCGGCCACCTTGATGAAGTCATTTGCCAGGACGCGGTCGTGCTCCAGTTTTGGGCTTGCCTGGCGGATCGCCTGGTGCACCTGCTCTAACGGCTTGCTGGTCTTGAGTGGCGCGAGAAAGTCGATGGCCTGGGCGGCGGCGCAGGCCTCGATGGCAAGTACATTGGTTGTGTTGGCGACAACTTTCTTTAGCTTTATGGCTGCGGTCATGCCCATGGAGACGTAGTCCTCCTTGTTGCCCGAAGTCGTGATGGAATCCACCGATGCTGGATGGGCCAGCACCTTGTTTTCGCTGACCAGGGCTGCGGCTGTCACCTGAGGCATCATGAAGCCGGAGTTCAATCCGGCATCGGGCGCCAAAAAAGGAGGGAGGCCTTCATTGAGGGCAGGATTCACGAGGCGCTCGATGCGGCGCTCAGAAATGCCGGCCAGTGCGGTCAGAACGATGGCCAGGTAATCCAACGCGAAAGCCAGAGGTTCACCATGAAAGTTTCCGCCGGAAAGAATATCGCCTTCGGCCTTGGCATTTACAAACACCAGCGGATTATCCACGGCTGAATTCATTTCTGTGACCATAATTCTGCGGCAGAACTCTAATGTGTCGCGCACTGCGCCGTGGACCTGGGGAACACAACGAAGGGAATATGCATCCTGTACGCGGGCGCAGTCCTTGTGCGATTCACGAATCTGGCTGCCAATAATCAACTGGCGAAGATTGGCTGCCACCTTGATTTGTCCAACATGGGGACGTGCAGCATGAATGCGCTCGTCAAAAGCTACATCCGTCCCCCGCAGCGCATCGAGAGACATGGCGCTCAGCACATCTGCGGTCTCGGCCAAAGTATCTGCGGCCAACAACGCCAATGATCCGACCGCCAGCATGGCCTGTGTGCCATTGATCATCGAGATGGCCTCTTTAGCTTCCAAGACGAGCGGTTCCAAACGGGCACGGCGTAGAGCTTCCGCGCCACTCATACGCTCGCCTGCAAAGATGGCGTCGCCTTCGCCGATCAATGGCAGGGCGAGGTGGGCCAAGGGAGCAAGATCACCGCTAGCGCCTACGCTACCTTGTGACGGAACCACGGGATGCACGCCCTGGTTGAGCATCTCGCAGAGCATGTTGATCACGTCGGGCCGTATGCCGGAAAAACCTTTAGCCAGCGAATTGGCGCGCAGCAACATCATGGCGCGGGTTTCTTCCTGGGACAGTGGTTCTCCCGTTCCTACGGCGTGGGAGCGCACCAAGTTGATCTGCAACTTGCGATTTTGAGCGGCGTCAATGCGGACATCGCTCAGCTTACCCACGCCGGTGGTCACTGCATAAGCGAGACGGTTTTCCTGAACGAGTTTGTCCACGACTTCGCGGGCAGCGATCACTTTGGCCCGCGCAGCCTCCGCCATTGCCACAGGACGACGCTGGTAGACAACCTGGCGCAATTCTTCAAGAGTGAGATCATTACCGTTGATCTGGAGTGAGGTCATAAGGTGCTATTCCGCCGAAGCCTGGGCAAATGCCGCGAGGTATTTCTGCGGCAGCCGGGTTATTTTGAATTTTTCATCAACGATAAAATGAGTGGTTTCACCCTCGGCCAACAGTTGGCGGTCGCCGGCGCGCAACACTTCATATCGAAAACGCAACAGATACGGACGTATGTTGGTGAGCCGGGTGCGGACCACGATTTCATCGTCATAAAGCGCGGGAGCCTTGAAGCGTACTTTCAGGTCACCCACTGGAATGTGGCATTTATCCTGCTCTTCCATGTCGCGATAGCGAAAACCAAGCTGGCGCAGCAATTCCACCCGTCCAATTTCAAACCAAATTAAGTAATTGGAATGGTAAACAACCCCCAATTGATCGGTTTCAGCGTAGCGCACGCGGAACTGCGTTTCGCCGCAAATGTTTTTGCTCATTCAGTTCAATCTTTCCATTTTGGCTTTCTTTTTTCCAGGAACGCTGCGATCCCTTCCTGGAAATCTGCAGTCTGCCGTATTGCGGCATTTTCTTTGATCGCGCTCTTCAATTGACGGTCTAACCGGGCCATCGTGTAGCTGGACAGCAATTCCTTGGTGGCTTTCAGCGAAGCAGGGCTGTTTTCCAGAAGCTGGGCAGCCAATTCGTGAGCACGGCGCATGAGTTGATCCGGAGCTATGATCTCGTTGACCAGGCCCAGTTGCAAAGCTTCCTGGGCATTGAAGATACGTCCCGTAAGCAACAGGTCACGGGATCTCTTTTCCCCGATATTGGCGATCAGAAAACTCGAAACAATGGCCGGCACAAATCCGATCCGCACTTCGGTGTAACCAAACTTTGCTTCGGGAACAGCCAGCGTGAAATCACAAAGCGTAGCCAGGCCGCTGCCTCCAGCGATAGCAGGTCCATTGACGGCCGCAATGGTGGGCTTGGGGAAGTCGTAAAGCGATCGAAACAGACGCCCCATGGTCTCGGAATCTTTTATGTTTTGCTCGTGGGTCCGCCCGGTAAGCTGTTGCAGGTTTTCCAGGTCCATCCCTGCACAAAAGGCCTTGCCCGCTCCGGTCAAGATGAGCACATGGCAGTGCGAAGCGGCCGCTTTTTCCAGCGCCACCATCAGGTCATCAATCAGTTCGTAGCTGATAGCATTGCGCTTGTCCGGACGATTCAGCGTGATCGTGATCGACCCATGGGAAATTGTGTATTGAAGAGTTTTGAAATCCACAGTTTGGATGTCCTTTAGTGTGCGCCACTACATTATCATCGAGTGGTGCCTGGCAATGTCGGCGGATTTATGGATCAACGAATCCAGGGGCCTGCTCAAGGACACTTGCGCTCCTTGAGCAGCTAATGTTTGAATCACGATCTCGGTCGGCATGTTCCCTACCAATTCATCTTGCGCGAAAGGACAGCCGCCCAATCCACCGATGGCTGAATCAAACCGGCGGCATCCGGCTTCGTACGCGGCAAGAATTTTCTGGGCGGCTCCCGCCTGGGTGCTATGGAGATGCGCGCCAATCTCCAGATGATCGTAAGCACGGACGACAGCTCCAACCAGCTCTGAGACTTGAGCTGCAGTCGCCAGCCCTACGGTATCGGCTAAAGAGATTTGCTGGATCGACATGTCCGCGAGAATGCCGACTGCTTCAATCACTTCTTCGGCGTTCCATAAATCTCCGTAAGGGTTCCCGAAAGCCATCGATATGTACACCACAACATTAAGCCCGGCGGCATCGGCCTTGAGCTTGATCTTTTCCAAAGTATCTACGGATTCTTCCAAGGTCTGGTGCTGGTTACGCTCAAGAAATGTCGGGGAAACGGAGTAAGGAAAACCGAGCGTTTGTACTTTTTCGGTGGCAATAGCGCGATCCGCGCCTTTCTCGTTTACGACAATCCCAATGATCTCGACATCCCCGGGCGGCGCAAGCTCTTTGAGCACTTCTTCAGAGTCGGCCATCTGTGGTATGGCCTTGGGAGAGACAAATGAAACGGCATCAATATGCTTGAATCCAGCTTCAATCAGAGAGCGCAGATAGTCTACTTTGAGGCTGGTAGGAATCTGGCCACGTAAGCCTTGCCAGGCATCGCGGGGACATTCTATTAGCTTCACCAAGTTCGACATAAAAACCTTATTTACCGCGGAGGCGCGGAGACGCGGAGTCAAGAACTCTGCGAACAATACCCTGCCGCAACACAGGAACGTTGAAGTTAATAACAAACCCTACTGGTTTATTCAGCAGTCGCAGATAGGTCAGCAGTTGGGCTTCATGAACGGGAATAACATGTTCAACACACTTCAGTTCCAATATAACCGAGTTGTCCACCAACAGATCCAGGTAAAAAACCGCAATCCAGTTTCACTCCTTTGTATATGACGGGAACAGGAAGCTGCCGCTTGAAAGCCAGCTTTCGCAGGTTGAGTTCATAGCAAAGACATTCTTCATACACAGACTCCATTAACCCCGGTCCAAGCTCCTTATGGACTTCCATCGCAGCGCCAATGATTTGTCGCGTTAATTCTTCATGGATCAATTTTTTGCCTGTCCCAAACCCACTATTAGAAATCATCTGTTCATCTCCTTTTTAGATAGTCATTGATTATTCCCAAAAGCTCTCTTCTCCGCGTCTCCGCGCCTCCGCGGTAAACAATTTTGCCCTTAAGTCTGCAAAACTCCCACCTTGAACTCCTTCACCTCGGGATTCAGCGATGCCGCCTCCAAAGCAGTGATCAGGGATTCGCGGGTCTCGATTGGGTCGATGATTTTGTCGATCCATAGGCGGGCTGCGCCGTAGCGCGGATCGGTTTGGCGTTCATAGGTGGCTTTTACGGAGTTGAAAAGTTCCTGCTTGTCCTGGTCGCTGAGCTTCTTACCGCCGCGTTCGAGTTGCTTGATTTTGATTTCGACCAGGGTGCCGGCTGCTGCTGCTCCGCTCATGACCGCATATCGCGCCGAGGGCCAGGCAAAGAGAAAACGTGGATCATACGCCTTGCCGCACATGGCATAGTGTCCCGCGCCGAACGATCCACCGATGATGACAGCGATCTTGGGAACGACGGAGTTGGAGACGGCGTTCACCATCTTCGCGCCGGCCTTGATGATGCCGCTCCACTCCGCGTCGCGGCCAACCATGAAGCCGTTTACGTCGTGGAGAAAAATCAACGGTACCAGCTTCTGATTGCAATCCATGATGAACCGCGCTGCCTTTTCCGCGCTTTCGGTGTAGATCACCTTGGGGAATTCAATCCGTTTTTCGCCCGCATGGCGGTCCGTCTGTTCCACCTTGAGGGCCTGGTTGGCTACGACGCCCACGGCGAAGCCACCGATTCTTGCATATCCGCAGATCACGGTTTTGCCGTATTCCGCTTTGTATTCATCGAAGCGGCTGCCATCTACGATGCGGGCGATGATTTCCTTCATATCGTAGGGCCGCGCGGGATCTGATTCAAAGATGCCGTAAATCTCTTGCTCGGCAAGGGCTGGAGGCTCGGATTCGATGCGGTCAAAAGGCCCCTTTGGCTTAGCTCCCATCTTGCTAACCAATGAGCGGATACGCTGAATGCAATTCTGATCGTCAGGCTCGCGGTAATCGATGGTCCCGGCAATCTGGGAATGCATGGCTGCACCGCCGAGTTCTTCTGCACTGTACTTGGCGCCGATAGCTGCCTGCACCAGTGCCGGACCAGCAAGAAAGAGCCCACTGCCTTCCGTCATAAGGATGGTGTCGCACATGACAGGAAGATAAGCGCCGCCCGCCACGCACATGCCCATAATTGCAGTAATCTGCGGGATACCCATCGCCGACATGACTGCGTTATTGCGGAAGACACGGCCAAAATCATCGGTATCGGGAAAGACATCTTCCTGCAGAGGAAGGAAGACCCCCGCTGAATCCACGAGGTAAATCGTGGGAATATGGTTTTCGATGGCGATGTTCTGGGCGCGAATGACCTTCTTCGCGGTCATGGGAAAAAACGCTCCGGCTTTTACGGTGGCGTCGTTTACGATCAACATGAACAGGCGTCCGTGAATGCGGCCCAGCCCTGTGACCACGCCTGCGGAGGGCGCTCCGCCCCACTCTTCATACATTTCAAAGGCGGCGTAAAGTCCCAGCTCAAAGAACTTCGTATCGGGATCGATCAGCAAATCGATGCGCTCCCGCGCCGTCAAGCGGCCTTTGGCGTGTTGGGATTCAATGGCTTTCGCGCCGCCGCCTTGTTTTATTTCTTCTTCCTGGGTGCGTACGCTGGAGACAAGTTCCGCCATGCCGCGCATGTTCTTTTCAAAACGAGCGGAAGTCGGGTCAATCTTACTGGCAAGTCGTGTGAGCGATTCAGGCATAGTGAAAATGGCAAACTAGTTAGGGTAAATGAGGAATTGCCAAAATTGCCATAAGTGCCAAAATTGCCATAATTAAGAATCTCTACTGAAATCGTTCACGGCTGTCCTCTAGCTTAGCTGGCTCTGAATGCATAACCAATTATGGCAATTATGGCAATCTTGGCACTTATGGCAATTTTGGCAATCTCGCCTGAAGTGCTTCCTCCGGCAACATCGCATCCATGTCGTACATCTCAAGTTCCTGTGAAGATCACTGTCTTTGGCCTGACTATCTCCTCTTCGTGGGGCAACGGCCATGCTACGCCGTATCGGGCCATCATTCGGGCATTGCACCGGATGGGCCATGAGGTCCATTTCTTCGAGAAAGACGTTCCTTATTACAGCTTACGCAGGGACTTTGAAAGTTGCGATTATTGCCGGCTCACGCTCTATCCGGAATGGCGCGACGTGCGCCAACAGGCATTGCTGACGGCTGGTGAGTCCGACGTGGTTATGACTGCCAGTTATCTTCCTGAAGGACAACGCATCTCCGGCGAAGTTCTCGATCTGTGCCGGCCGCTGCACGTCTACTATGACCTCGATACTCCTGTCACTCTCAAGACCATGGCCCGACAGGGAGTCGAGTACCTGCAGCCTGACCAGCTATCGTCGTTCGACCTGGTGCTCTCGTTTACGGGCGGAAAGGTGCTCGAAGTACTTGAGCAGGATTTTGGCGTTCGAATGGCGAGGCCTCTGTATGGCTGTGTTGATCCCGACATCTATGGACGGTCGGAGCCCAGCGACGAATACCTGTGCGATTTGAGTTACATGGGTACTTACGCAAGTGATCGTCAGGAAAAACTTAATCAACTCTTT